>CAZJWE010000053.1:0-2465 GCA_964549265.1 uncultured Bacteroidales bacterium
ATTCCTCAAAACACAATGTATTTTAGTTTATCAACCATGGTTTAGAATAGAGCCATTATTAATTGTTAATTGGGCATGTGTTTGGGTGTGGTTAAGCCTATGAGCTTATACAGCACTTCGCTTTGAGCTCTGAGCTTTCAGCTCTGTTACATTGATTTATGCAGCACCAACTGTTTTGAGCTTTGTTTTTGGGATTTATTTTGGGATTTGTTTTTTATCAACTACTTCTTAGAATTGAGCCCAAAGGTTTTAAAAGTAGTTGCATAAGAGACAAACACTTTACTTTATGGACAAACACTAATTAATTGTCCACCCTGTTCGGCATGTGTTTCAATATAAGTCTTTTAGGATTACTTATGGTTGATGTACAACTCATATTCTTTTAGCAATGCATTGGTAAACATTTCTGCAATGACTTTAGAGCCTTTATATGTAAAATGAGTAAAGTCTTTTTCAGCCAAGGGGGGGGTTGTATAAACCCAACTGGGCATTGAATTTTCTCCACCCATTGCTTTATAAACATCCCAAAATGCGCATCCTGCTTTAAATGCTGCGTTTTTTTGTGCATCCCGTATTTTTTCAATATTCGGATATGAGACATAATATCCGAAGAGTTTTCTTGACATGTCAGACACCCCAAGCAGAATGATCGGTGTGTTGTTACTTATGCGTTTCAGGTATCGCAATTGTCTGTACAATTGTTTTTCGTATAGTTTATAATCTTCTTTGATATAAGGAACTACGTTTACGCCAAATTGCATGAGTATGAGTTTTACATTGAGTTGATGATACATTGTAGTAAAAAAACGATAATTGGTTTTTGTGAATTCTAATCCACTACTTCCTCTCATTGGAATATTATCCAATGCAACACCCGATGTATTATCCAATGCAACACCGTATATGTTAGGGCTGTCTTGCCCGTCAAACGTCAATTCAAAGTGCTGAGGAGGGTTCTGGAAATGCCAGGTTAACACCTCGAGTTGATCTGTTGGTTCGAGTATTTCGGCATCAAGAGATTTGTCATGGACTTTCATTTGAGCGATACAAGGCTTACTGTTTCCACTGTAAAATAATCTGAACATTTTGTATTTCCTTGCAAGAGCATAAGAATACGATGGCCTCTGGATGTATATCCGTGCTTTGTATATTTTATTCTGATTTGATATCGGATCACTGAATCTGGAATAATTAAACAATATACCGAAATTTCTATATCCTGATGGGAGTTTGGATTTTTGTTTGATGGTATAATTTCTCCAATTATCAGATAAACTCATATTTAAAGAGATGTTTTTAAAATATATTTGCCTGACAGGAATCAGTCCGACTCCTGAACCACCAAACCGTTGTTGTAATTCATTCCGTATGTATGACGATACCCTGTCGCCTTCGATTTGAGAATCACCAAAATGAAGCACACGAATTAATTCGTTGTTTCTTTTTGTTTTGGATAAAGAACGGAAAAAAGAATACAATATGGATTGATCATTCTCAGGAAAATCAAGAGGGTGTAGCACATGTTTGATGCTGTCGGTTTGTAATCTTCTGAAAACAGTATCTGTTGGTTGTGAAACATGCAAATAATATGTATTATTGTTGAGTGTGTCAATGGCAAGAAAATCCTCCCAGGTCAATTTGTTTTTTTTCCTGACATCAGTGATTGAAGTGCTGTCAAGTATGCCTGAAATGTCTGTGTATTCAGGTTTTGGTTTTGGTGAAATGATCTGGTCTATTTCAAAGAAATCCCATCTGGTATTTTCAGAAATTCTTATCCCTGTATCTGGAAATATAAGAGATAATCCAAAAATCAATAATAGAATGATTATAAAAAAGATAAATGTTTTAAATGGTTTCATTAAATTATTTTCCATTTAGATTAAAATGAATCAATAGTGCTAAGATATAAAAAACATTGTTTATATTTGGATGCATTACAAATAGAAGTCATATATCATAATCTTGATATAAATAATTTGAATTTAATTTATCTTGATAATCCTTTTAAAAATAAAGTGAATGCAGGCGTATAATAAAAAAGGGACAGAAGATAGTCCAAGCATAGTGCTTGATAAGGAAAATAATTCTTTTTGGATGATTGGGGATTCGTATCCTGAAAACATACTTTCTGTTTATGAACCTATATTTGAATGGATTGATGAATATGCAAAGCAGCCCAATCCGGCGACTGTTTTTAATTTTAAAATGGACTATTTTAATACAGCATCGGCAAAATCCATACTTGATCTTCTTACCAAACTCGAAAGCCTCCATCAATCAGGACATGATGTATTGATCAAATGGCATTACAAAGAAAATGACGAAGAAATGCTCGACGGAGGAGAAGGATACGCTGATCTTGTGAATATTCCTTTTGAGTTTATTGTTGTTTAGCTAATTGTTAATTATATGTTGATTTTATTGAGTTGATTCGGTGAATTGAAAGCCAGTACCTATTGTTTTAG
>CAZJWE010000053.1:2565-18820 GCA_964549265.1 uncultured Bacteroidales bacterium
AGTTTAGGAGTTTAGAAGGGGTAATTCATCATTTAACTTTTCTTTTTGATTTTGATGAGTTGGCCTGTTTTCAGGTTCTTACCGCTATTAATCTTATTGAGTTCTAATATTTCTGAATCTGTTACACCTGGGAATTTTTTTGCAATTTCCCAAATGGTATCTCCTTGTTGAACCCTGTAATATACATACCCATCTTCCCGTTCAATGGTTTCTGTTTTATTTGTTTTGACGGGTTGTCCGGTGATTCGTTGTTTTTGCGCAAAACTCATGGAATTAATTTTTTTGTAATGGTCTGATTTATTTTTGGGAACGTAAATCAGAATTTTTTCACCCTGACGGATCAGGTTTCCTCTGATATTATTCCAATATCTTATTTTTGAAGTAGTCACATTATACCATTCAGCGATGTATCCTAAATTATCACCGCTTTTAACTGTATAATAAACCCTGGTATAGTTTCCCGAGGGGGGAGTATGGCGTTGATAAGACCTTGAATATTTTTTTGGTTCTCTCAGAGCGAATTCAGTAAAGTAGACAGAGTCTTTGTAATTATATATTGAATCGGCCAGATCAATGAATTGCCCGATATGTTGCAAAGGGAGTCTGAGTGGCCATCTTTTTTCTCCCGCTGGGATGACCTCCCGCCTGTATTGCGGGTTAATTTCTTTGAGTACTTTCAGAGGTATATCAAGGACTTGTGCTACCTGATCCAAATGCAATGGTTTGTTTATATGAATTGTATCTGTAATGCCGGGCATTTCTACAGGTACTGGGGCGATGTTGTGTTCTTTGTAATAATTCATAGCGTATGTCACAGCTATAAAAGCCGGGACATATCCCCTTGTTTCCCTGGGGAGATAGTAATAGATATCCCAGTAATTTTTTCTGCCGCCAGAGCGTCTTATGGCTTTATTCACATTGCCGGGGCCACAATTGTAAGCTGCAATGACAAGCACCCAATCATGATAAATATTATACAGGTCTTTTAGGTATTTTACTCCTGCATAGCTTGATAACAGGGGGTCTCGTCGTTCATCAACGACTGTATTGATTGTAAGATCATATAATTTTCCGGTTCCATACATAAATTGCCACAGTCCGGTTGCACCTGCACTTGATACTGCGTTTGGATTCAATGCCGATTCAACAACAGGCAGATACTTCAACTCCAATGGCATGCGGTTGGCATCCAGGATTTCCTCAAACAAAGGGAAATAATACTCCCTAAGCCCCAGCATGATTCTGAATTTATCCAGTTTTTTTTCTGTATATACATGTATAAAGTTTCTCACGATTCTGTTGTATGTGATATTCATGGATAAGTCCAGGCTTCTCAGTCGTGAAATGTATACTGAATCCGGGAATCGTGAAATAACAGAATCCTTTATCGGTATTGTATCCGATGGTGTTTTGAAACAACTTGCCTGTTTCATGTACCACAAACATGCAAGGCTGTCCATACGGTCAATTAAAACATCATTTACCTGTACTGGTGGGGCATTTTGGTGGTCATTGGCATAACTATTTAAGAATAGCATACAGTACAGGATGAAAGAGGAATATAAAAATATGTATGTGTTTTTCATGTTTTCATTTTTTTTTAAAAAGATAATTTGCATTGAATTCCCATTGTATTACGATATATGGATGAGCTATACAATGCAGGTTTCACTTGCAAAGATAATTCATCACTGATATCATAATCATAAAAATGAGCATCTACCAGTGCATCAATAATATTCAATAAATAAATGCCTGCTGTCCATATAATAGCCCAGTCTCTGGATCTTTTGTATTCGTCTTTAAAATACTCTAATCTTCGTTCTTGCTCAGATGCATCAAGGCTTTCGTAGATATATTTTAGGTTTAAATGGTGATTTGTTGTTGAATCATTATCCATAAAGTCGGCATATCCGTGTTTGTAATCTTTAAATAAATCATGATATTCGCGGGCAAAATAAATGGAGACAGTTAATCCGGCATAGATGACCGGAATTTTCCAGTATTTTTTATTATATGCTTGTCCAAGTCCGGGGAGTATAGTGGAATAGAGCGTGGCTTTTTGGGGAGAATGCTTCTCTTTCTGTTGGCCGTATTCGGTAGTGGTTGAAACTTGTGTAGCGGTGTCTCCGGAAAAGATAATCGTATCCTGGGCTGCTCCTTCAGCGAAGTAAAGAACCATGAAAAGCAATATTAGTCCCTGAATTTTAAAACAATACCTGATCAATGATTGTGCATTTTAAAACATGATTGAAAATGTACTTTACTTCTAAATACGAAAAAAAGGGTTTTTAAGTATTTTTTTTATCAAAAATTGCCATAATTTGATCTAATTGTTCATCTGATTTAAATGGGATAATGATTTTTCCAACCCCTTTGCTATTTCTTTTTACGTCAATGTCTGTTTTCAGGTATTGGCTTAATTCATTTTTTAGTTCTTCATATTCTTTAGGAAGTGAATTTTGCTGATTTGATTTACTGGCTTGACTTTCCTGGTTTTTTACAGCGTTCAATTTTCTGACAATATCTTCTGTTTTTCTTACTGATAAACCTTCTTTGATGATGCGATTGAATACATCCATCTGCATTTGAGGGTCATCAATATTGATGATGGCTCTGGCGTGGCCCATTGATATTTTTTTAGATCTGATGCCCAGTTGTATTTCGGGAGGAAGTTTTAAAAGCCGGAGATAATTTGATATTGTAGTCCTTTTTTTGCCTATCCGGTCGCTTACTTTTTCCTGTGTAAGATCGCATTCTTCCATGAGGCGTTCATAGCTTAATGCAATTTCAATTGAATCCAAGTCTTCCCGTTGAATATTTTCTACCAGCACCATTTCAAGCATGTCCTGGTCATTGGCTGTGCGAATATATGCAGGTATATTAGTGAGTCCGGCTTTGGTTGCGGCTCTAAGCCTGCGTTCACCCGAAATTAACTGATATTTGTCTGAGTCGTCTAATTCTCTTACAGTGATTGGCTGTATAATTCCAATTTGTTTAATGGATGTAGCAAGTTCTTCCAGGGCTTCTTCATCAAAATTTGTTCTTGGCTGAAAAGGATTTGTTTCAATTTGACTGATATCAATTTCAAAACTTGATTTCAGTCCGATTTCTTTATTGTTGTAATCTCCGGAGTCCTCAATAAGTGCTCCTAATCCTTTTCCTAATGCATTTTTTCTTGCCATGTTGGATTTGTATTGTTGGGTATTTGGTTTAATTATTCGATGGTTTTTTCAGCGTTTTCAACGTTGGTTGCATCATTTTTTTGCAATAATTCTTTTGCTAAGTTTAAGTGATTTATGGAACCTGTTGAATTTGCATCATAAAGAATAGCGGGTTTCCCAAAACTTGGTGCCTCGCTTAATCTAATGTTTCGCTGTATGATGGTATCAAATACCATATCGTCAAAGTGTTTTTTTACTTCTTCAACCACCTGGTTTGATAACCGTAAACGGGCATCATACATGGTTAATAAAAAACCTTCTATTTCGAGTTCAGGGTTGAGCCTGCCTTGTACAATCCTGACAGTATTTAAAAGTTTTCCAAGCCCTTCCAGAGCAAAGTATTCACATTGTACGGGGATGATCACAGAGTGAGCAGCCGTCAGTGCATTCACTGTGATAAGCCCCAGTGAAGGAGAACAATCAATCAGGATATAATCGTAATCCTGTTCAACTTGATTGATCACATGTTTTAATATTTTTTCTCTGTTTGGCCTGTTTAGCATTTCAATTTCAGAACCCACCAGGTCAATATGAGACGGAATCAAATCCAGATTTTCTAAGCTTGAATCAAGTATAATGTCTTTGGGATTGGCTTCATCACTCAGACATTCATAAATACTTGTTTTAATGGCTTTTACATCAAAACCCAGGTGCGATGTGGTATTGGCCTGGGGATCAACATCAATTAGCAATATTTTTTTTTCTAATGTAGCCAGAGCAGCAGCTAAATTTATGGCTGTTGTCGTTTTTCCCACACCTCCTTTTTGATTGGCTAAAGCGATTATCTTTCCCATTATTTTTGATGTTTGGTTTTTAAATAGTGTTTGTCTATACAGTTCAAGTTTGCTTCGCCGAGCTCCTCCTTCGTCGTCGGTTCTTCGTTGTTGATCGAAATCTAAATCATCAAATATTCTAGTATGCTCCGGTTTGAATTCCTTGCACACACTTGGATTTGAGGTTTATAGATCAAATACTTACTTTTATAGTCAGACACAAAATATGCCGTTATTTCATATCAATAAAGCAATAGGCAAATTTAGTATTTCTTATTGAAATTTTGTTTTTTATGTGGATGTGAGTTGTAAACAAAAAAACAGTTTTATTAACAAGTTATTAACAAAAAAGAATAAAAAATGTTAATAAAAAATGGTTCTGCTCAATTTAATGAGGGATTTTTTTGTATTTAAACGTCAGAATGAATTGATGCTGAATAAATAACTTATTATTTTTTTTTGTCCAATTTAATTTCAAACAATTTAGGCCAGTTTTTTCCTGTTACAAAATATGTTTTTGTTTTATCATTGTATGCAATCCCATTTAAGACATTTATATTGGGGTGATGGTCAGAGGGTTTTAACAATCCGGTCAAATCAATTTTGCCGGTTACCTTTCCATTGTGAGGGTTGATTACAACTATATAATTTTCTCCATATACATTAGCAAATACAGAACCGTTGATGTATTCGAGTTCATTCAAGCGATTAATTCTGTGGGTATGGTCCCATACAGATATTTTTTTTATGAGTGTGAATCCTGAGGTGTCATAGTAAAAGAGATGGTGACTTCCATCACTCATAATAAAATGGGTGCCGTTGAATGTTATTCCCCATCCTTCGCGGTTGGAATAATATATTTGTTGGATTTTTTGAAAATCTTTTTTCTGATATATAAATGCTTTTTGTGCTTTATATGTTAATTGAATGATTTTTCCATTGTACACCGCAATGCCTTCTCCAAATATGTCATCCGGTAACCGGTGTAATTGCAACGGTTTTCCGGTTTTTATATCTACTTTGCGCAGGCTTGATTTACCATATAGCCCCGTACTCTCATAAAAATATCCGTTTTCATAAATCAATCCTTGTGTATATGCCTGTTTATCGTGAGGATAGATGTTGACAATGGAATATGTGTACGAAATGGGTGGATTTTTGGGTACAACAAGTACCTGGACGGCAGTACTTGCTTCCATTTGACCCTGTTTATAAGATTTGGCGGTCAGTGTATTATATCCCGAAGTCATGCTGTCGGCTTGAATGAAATGGTTGAAGTCATTGCCTGTTATAGTTTTATATGGATTGCCATTGATTTTAAAAATGACCGAGTCAGGAGATGATTGATCGGAAATATTGAGGTCAACAGGGATTGATTCCTGGAAATTCCATTTTGATTGAACTTCAGGGGAAGTAAACCGGATGGTTTGTTGTTTAACGGCCGTACTTTTTTTATCTGTTTTATTTTCCTGCAGGTCGTTTTGACCGCATTGCAAGAAGAATAATATGACGAATCCTCCGGATAAAAATATGAGATTTTTCATTATTAATTATTAATGAGTTGAAGAGTTTTTTTGATTATTTTTTGGGTGTGGGCATGATTACACCATTGAGTCTTTGCACCGTTTGGCTTTCAGCTCTCAGCATGTTGAATTGTGTTTAGGGGTAAGCGTGTGTAATGATTATTGAAAAAGCCTTTTCCAAAAAGGCTTTTTCTTTTGATTTTTCCAATTCTTCAGTGTTTTTAAGTCATCTATATTTTGATCGGGGTTGAACATTTGCCAGATTTTATCCCAGCCAGGAAATCCACCAAAATTTCTGTCATCTATATACATATCTACCAGTATTTTTCTACTGGTATTGTCTTTGCCCATTTTTTCACCCTGAAAGTTTTCATTCACTGCATAAAATTCTATGCCCTGTTGTTGACAAAAACGAATGGCTTCATCCAGTTCTTTTCCTTTTCTGACCGTCCATAATATAAGCTGATGTTTTTGTTCCTGCAACGCCCTGAGTGTTTCAAAAGCAAAAAGTTTTGGTTTGCCTATTTGAGGAAATTTGTTTTCTACAATCGTACCGTCGAAATCAACAGCAATTTTCATTATGATTATAATTTATTTTTTATACGTAACGCAGGTCCAGTTCTCCTTTTCTTTGTATTCGGTTAATCGTAGTTTGTTTTTTTCGGCTTTTGTATTGATTTGTTCAAAATCTGTATTTAAGATGCCACTCATTATTAATATTCCGTCAGGATTAAGCGATTCAGCATAATGTGGAATGTCATCCAATAACACGTTTTTATTGATATTTGCTAAAATAATGTCAAAGGATTGTGATTTAATCAATTTCACATCTCCATGTAGAATGGTTACATTTTTTGCATTGTTGAGTTGTATGTTTTCTTTAGCATTTTCAAATGCCCATTCATTGTTGTCAATTCCGGTGATTTCTGTGCTGCCTTTTTTGGCAGCTAAAATTGACAGGATACCTGTTCCACACCCTATATCTAATGTGGTTTTGCCATTAAAATCAATCAGGAGCATTGATTCGAGCACCAACACGGTTGAGAGATGATGTCCTGTGCCGAAAGACATTTTTGGCTCTATGACGATTTCGTGAAGGATGGCAGGATTGCCGTAATGAAAAGGAGCTCTTATGTAGATTTCATTATTGATCATAACGGGCTTGAAATTCTGTTCCCATTCATTATTCCAGTTTTTGTCTTTTACTGGTTGGTATTCATAACTGATTTTATTGAATATGTCTGCTTTGATGAATTCAAAAGCTCCGTTTGAAAGGTCTATGTTTTCTTCTTTGACATAGGCTTTTAAGCCTTCTTTTGTTTCCCAAAAGGTGTCAAAATTAATAGCTGACAATTCAGCTATTAATAGGTCTTTTATATTTTCTGTTCCGTTTTTATATTTAAAGCTGAATTCAATATATTTATCCACAATATAATTTAATTAAATGAATAAGTAACAATAGATTGCTACTTAGTAAAATGTTAAGTAATTATTTACTAAAGAATATGTTATATGCATGAACTCATACAATACATTCTTTATTCATTATGCATTGACAATGCCTAAAAAATCATCCGCTTTGAGAGATGCCCCACCGATGAGTCCGCCATCTACATCAGGGTTTTTAAACAGGTCATTGGCATTTGAGGGTTTGCAGCTTCCGCCATACAGGATGGTTGTGTTTTCAGCAGTGTCGTTGGAATATTTATGAGCGATTTGATCGCGAATGAATTTATGCATGTCTTGTGCCTGTTCGGGTGTTGCTGTTTTACCCGTGCCAATGGCCCATACAGGTTCATAAGCGATGATGATTTTATTGAAATCATTTTCTGACAGATCAAAGACTCCTTTTTCCAGTTGTTTGCGGATAACCGATTCCTGAATGTTTTGTTCCCGCTCTTCAAGTAATTCACCGATACAAAAGACAGGAATAAGGTTGTTTTCAAGGGCCAGTTTTACTTTTTTATTGAGTGTGTCATCTTGTTCATTGAAGATGGTTCTGCGTTCTGAGTGTCCAATAATCACATATTTAGCACCTGTAGAAGCAATCATCTCAGCAGATACTTCACCGGTGTATGCTCCGGACGCTTCAGAGGCGCAGTTCTGTGCTCCTAAAAATACTGTTGTATTGTTGATGATTTTGGATAATTCGTGTAAATGAATAAAAGGAGGGCAAAGAATTACCATTCTATTGTTGGCCTCATTTTTTACGAGTGTAGTAATCTTTTGTGCCAGTTCTACTCCTTCTTCCAGGTTTTTGTTCATTTTCCAGTTTCCGGCTACTATTTCTTTTCTCATATGGTTATTGTGTTTTGATTTTTTTAAATTTGTTTGTGGCTGCAAATATAGAAATTATCTTTTTTGATGTGGTGTTTATTTGCAAATATTTCTTTTGATTTCAATAAAAGTGAGTATTAAAAGAATTAGTACCAGGCTGAATATAATGGCAATACGATTTTCGTATTGATTTCGGTAATCATTTAACAGATCGGCAAAATAATGTTCATCCATATGTTGAGTTGTTGGAATATCATTGTAATGCCATTTACCGATTACTGTGCCATTTTTTAATAGCACCAACCCCGGATTGGAACGGATGATTGTTTTCAGTGTTATTTCATCTGCGGTATAAAAGGTGGCATCCAATTGATGTTTTTCTTTGACTTTATTGATTTCATCACGACTGGAAGATGTTATTCCATAAAATGAATATATGGAAGACTGGCTGCATAATTCAATGATGTCTTTGGATTTTTTATATCCTTCTGCTGCACCACCTGCCAAATCATATGAAACCAATAAAAATGAGTAGTTTTCATCAGCCAGTATTTTGTCTTGAATATCAGTTCCTTTGGGAGAAGTGATGTTGAAATCATGGACAGGAGGAATATAGCCTTCTGAAATTTGTTTGTTTTCATATTTTACAAATTCCCAATTGGCTGTGTCTTCCCACGGATAATTCTCTTCATTGAATTTTTTGACCTTCCCGCTGTTTTTGTTTTGATAATAAAAAATGGTTTCATATTCAGCTTCGGGTGCATCTTCCGGCCTTGTCATTTTTTCAGGAAGATAAGAGCCTATATGATATGGACGGTAGTCCATTACAGGAAGGTGTTTATAATTATACCAGCAAAAGATGAAAAACAGCACTGTAAACGTTCCCGCAATGCCCCATTCTGTTGTTTCTTTGTAATATATAGTATATTTTTCTTTATTCAGGAAAATGAATATGACCAATGCCATGATTACCAAATTTTTCAAAAATGTTTCCCAATTGGTCATTATAATAGCATCTCCAAAACATCCGCAATCACTGACGGGATTAAATAATGCCAAAATAAATGTTAATACGGTAAACCCTGCCATAAAGACCAATACTGCCCAACTGAAAAACCGCATTCTGATTCCCCAAAGTAATGCAACACCGATTATAAATTCTGCAACACTCAAGAAAAAGGAAAGAGGAAATGCCAGAAACTCTAGTTTCGGCATTCCAAATGCTACAAAGTAATCTACAAATTTGTATTCAGACCCCAGCGGGTCAATTCCTTTTACAAATGCTGAAAAAATGAATACAGCGCCTACTAATATCCGGATGGTAATTCTCAGTGTTTTCATTATAATATTATATTTTTTAGTAAAACAAAATTTGTTAAATCAGTATTGCTAAAATATAAATTTTATTGATATGATGATCATTTTGAATAAAAAATTTAGAATTGATCTAAATAAATTTCAATTAGAGTATGTCTATAAATTCAAGTGTTTGGATCATCATGTTCGATAACGAGGCTTGCGCAGCCCCAAAAAGCGCAGTTTATTGTAGTAAATGAGCAATTTTGGGGCAAACGTAACAAAGTTAGCGAACATGATGGAACAAACACTAATTATATGTTGGTAAAAACGAATAATGAGTTGAATAATCCATCATTTGTTCAACAAAATCATCCTGGTATTGTATGGTAATGTCAATAATTTCACCTTTTTTTGTTTCGGGTGTTAATACAGGATTTATAAAACCGGTATATGGTGCGAGGTTGAGTTTTTCATACCTGGACATTACTTCTTTGTGGAGTGTATCGTCAATTTCTACTCCATATTTTTCAATGAGTGATTGGGCTGCCTTCAGGTCACCTTCGGATTTGATACGTTGGATTTCAGCAAGCAGGTCAGCAAATAATGTTCTAAGTTTTTGATGGTTATGAACTACATAATATGTTTTCCCGTTTTTTTGCTCCCTGGTAATGACCGAATCTTCCTGTCCTTTCTCAAACACCCATTTGCAAATTAGCTGACGGTTTCGCATGTGCGCTTCTTCGAGGTCTTTTCCTAAAGATATCCGGGTTAATTGAGTGATGAAACCATTCCGTATATATGCATTGTAGCCGGCTTTGGCAACCTCTTTATTGGGGATGAGGCCAGTCTCTATTAATTTATCGTCCATTAAATAATATAAAGCAAACAAATCAGCCCTTGTTTCTTCAATGGTGGAATGATAATTTTTCAGGTCTGTAGAACTTACCCCGGGCAGCATTTTTCCTGACCCGTGGCCCAATACCTCATGCATGTCAACATGCAGGTTGTGTGCCAGTAACCCATACTGTTTTGCCAGTTCGATCTCTTCTTTTGAATATGCAAATTCCGGGAGCATTCCACTTTCAAGTGATGCATTATGATGTGCCTGTATTATGTTATTGATCGTCACAGATTTTGATCCGTGTTGTTTCCTGATCCAATCTGAATTGGGTAGGTTGATGCCAATAGGACTGTATGGATATACATCACCGCCTAATTGTACTACATTGACTACATTGCCTGTAATACCTGTTACTTGTTCTTTTTTGAATCGTTGTTCAATAGGAGAGTGGTCTTCAAACCATTGAGCATTTTGGCTGAGTTTTTTCATTCGCTCCGTTGCCTTTTTGTCAATCATTTCCACAACAGATTCCCATGTGCCTTTCAGGTTTACAGGGTCATTGTACACCTCTACAAACCCATTGATGAAGTCTATGATGGAATTTGTGTCTTTTACCCAGGCAACATTGAATTGATCCCACGTTTCGAGGTCGCCTGTTTCATAAAACTCAATTAAGTATTGTATGGTGGCTTTTTGTTGTTCATTTTCAGCTACGTTTTCAGCTAATTTAAGCCACGATACAATATTTTCAATGGCTTTGGAATACATTCCCCCAATGTTCCAGGCCCTTTCAATGATTTCCCCTTCTTTTTTGATGGTTTGTGTGTTGTGTCCGAATTCAATAGGTGTCGTGTCGTTTGGGTCTTTTTGTTTTTCGTAATAAGAAAGCACTTCTTCTGCTGTTATATCTTTGTAGAAATTGGTAGCAGAACTTTTGAGCAAGCCTGTCTCCGGGTTTTTATTTACTCGTTTGGATGCAATTTTCGGGTCAAACATGATGGGGGTCAGACGTTGAGTGAACTCCTTGAGGGTTTCGCCTTCTTTGAGCGGGAACGTGGCATCTTTTGTGTTGTTTATTAAATGATTGAAATATTCGGAGGAAAATTCCGGAATGATCTTATCAGTAGAATAGTGATGATGAATTCCATTTGAAAACCATATTCGTTTAAGGTATACCATGAGTTTTTGAAAGTCATCTGTTTCCCGGTCTCCCTGGTATCCTTTGTAAATGGCTTCTAATGTCCTCCGGATGGCAAGGTTGTGTTCATAAAACTGGTCGTATAAAATATCTCTTCCGCAAATGGCAGCCTGGCTTAAATAATATGCCAGTTTTTTTTGCCTGAGAGATAATTCATCAAATCCATTGACTTTGTATCTCAATACTTTTATGTCTGCAAATTGCTCAATAAAATAATTGAACGATTCGTTTTCCTGGTCTGTTTTTCCCGTTTGATCTTGCTGTTTACACCCCATAGCTGATATGATAATGATGAATAACCCGGTTAAACAATATCTCTTCATTGTTATTCCATTTGTTTTAGGTATTTATACAATTCACTGTCGGTTGACAAGAACACAGTGGTTGTGGTATCAAATGTTTTTCTGAATGTTTCCAGGCTTTTTAAAAATTCATATAATTTTTGTGATTGATATGATTTGTTGTATGCTTTTGCATAGATGGATGCGGCTTTGGCGTCAGCTTTTCCTTTTATGATTTCAGCTTTTTCAAATGCTTCAGATTGTATTTGGTTTAATTCTTTTTCTTTTTCCCCATTAATACGTGAGGCTTCGCCTTGTCCTTCCGAACGGAATTTATCGGCAATCCTGTAGCGTTCACTTTTCATTCTATCGTAAACACGTTCCCTTACGTCCTGTACATAATTAATTCGTTTAAAACGAAAATCCAGGATTATAATACCCAGATCTTTGGTTTGTTTGTTTGCAGATTCTTGAATCATTTCTTGAAGTTTTTTCCTTCCAACATTAATATCAGGAAGTGAATCCTTGATGATGGCACTTATCCTTCCTGTTGTGTCTGCTTCTCTGTTCGTGCTTCTGACTGCTTCTTCGAGCATATTACTGGCAATAACGTCACGGGTTTCCCCGTCCATCAGGTCATCTAACCGTGATTGTGCACCGCGTTCGTTTCTTAGTCGTTTATAAAACTGAAGTGGGTCTGTTATTTGCCACCTGGCATAGGTATCTACAAAAATGTATTTTTTCTTTTTTGTAGGTACCTGGTTCGGATCGCCATCCCATTCCAGGTAACGTTTTTCAAAGTAATTGGCTTTTTGAATGAACGGTGTTTTGAATTTTAAGCCCGGATTAATAACCGCATCTCCTACAGGTTTTCCAAACTGGGTGATAACGACTTGTTCTTGTTCATTGACAATATAAGCGCTTTGTGAAATTACAATAATGGCAAGTATTGCAATGACAATGATATATGTGAGTTTTTTTTGATTTTTCATGGGTTTGTTTATTAATGATTCATGATTGGTGTTGATTATTTACCTAAATCCATTTTAAGCAAAGGAAGCATGTTATTCCCTTCACCGGGGGTAATGATTTTATTCCCAAGTTGTGGGATGACATCCTGCAACGTCTCAAGATAAATCCTGCGTTTGGTGACTTCGGGAGCCTTGATATATTCGGAATATAAATCATTGAATCGTGAAACTTCCCCTTCAGCTGTATTGATTCGTTTTACAGCATATCCATCGGCTTTTTCAATGGTTTCTTTTGCTTGTCCTTTGGCTTTGGGAATCACTTTATTGTATTCAGAGTTGGCCTGGTTGATCAGGGTTTCTTTCTCCTGTTGTGATTCATTTACAGCATTAAATGCTTTTTTTACCGGATCGGGAGGATTTACATCTTGTAACACCACTTGTGCAATTTGTACACCCAATGAATATTCGCGGCTTATTTCCTGGATTATTTGTTTGGCTTTACTGGCAATTTCAGCCCTGCCAACTGTTAATACCTCATTGACTGTGCGGTCGCCGACAACCTGGCGCATCACAGCTTCTGAAATATCGCGAAGGGTCTGTTCAGCTTCCCTCACTTTAAAAAGATAATTATAGGGTTGATCAACCCTGAACTGTACCACCCATTCCACGGAAGCAAGATTCAAATCTCCTGTGAGCATGAGGGATTCATCTTTCATTCTGCTATCAGTACGAGAATAAGATGTTCTAACATCTGCACTTTGGGTTCTGAATCCAAATTCAAGTTTTTGTTGCCGTTCTACAGGCACTTTATAAATGGTTTCAATAAAAGGTAGTTTGGCGTTAAGGCCCGATTCAACAGTGCGAACATGTTTTCCGAAACGCGTGATCAATCCTGTTTCTTCCGGTTGTATTTGGAACAAGGAACTAACTAACAATATAATCAATACCACTCCAATGGCCAGAGGCTTTTTGTATTTTTTAAGCCAGTCTTGCATTTCAGGAGGTATATTAGCTTGTGTGTTTTCCATAATGAAATTTATTTTGATTTACAAATTGAACGCAATATAAAACATATTATTTGATAAATCTAATGATAATCGTATTTTTAGTTTTTGGGATGATGATTGAATGATGTGTTTGGGTGTTTGGAATGGGTTTCAGAGGCTTTTATTGGGAAATAAATATGTTCTTGGATTCAAAACGGTATTATAGAAGTTACAAAAAAAACCTGCATTAAATCTAATGCAGGTTATTTAAAAATATTAAAATTGATCATTGAATGATCAGCGTCCAACATATAAACTACGTTAAACTATATTTCAACCACATATAAACTATTTTTCCAATCCCCATAAATAAATCGCAAATTAACATTAAATTCATAGTAGAACCATTTTTTTTAATACTTCCCGAATCCATCACTAAAATACACATCATCACATTAAAAGTTGGCAGTGGCGGTAGGCAGAGGGTAGATGGCCCGGAGCGTAATGTAAAGTTTAATTTAACCCATCTACCCATCTACTCAACTACTCAACTACTCAACTACTCAACAATTAAACAATCACCAAATCATGAATTCTTTTTTAGGATTCTCTATATATTATTACTTTTACGCCTTCAAAAAAAATGAAGAATGCAGGAACTCACAAAGGGAAATGAATACAGGATAATATTCCGGTTTGCACTGCCCATGCTTCTTGGCAATGTGCTTCAACAATTGTATGTGTTTGTTGACAGTATCATTGTCGGACAGTTTATCGGAAAAGAAGCGCTGGCAGCTATTGGCGCTTCGTTTCCCATTATTTTTGCATTGATATCACTGGTCATAGGATTGGTTACAGGGACTACCGTTGTCATTGCACAATATTATGGTGCAGGAGATATTTCCCGTGTTAAGCGTGCCATTGAAACCATGTATATCTTTTTGTTTTTTATTTCCTTACTTGTTCCATTGCTGGGAATATTATTCAGTGACGATCTTTTTCGTTTAATACAACTACCTGAAAATGTTATGCCCCAGGCATTATTGTATTTTAATATATTCATCAGCGGATCTATATTTTTATTCTTTTTTAATGGAACTAATGCTGTGTTGCGGGGGTTAGGGGATTCTAAAACACCGGTCTATTTTTTGGTCGTGTCGACTGTGCTGAATATTGTATTGGATATTTTGTTTGTGATTGTTTTTGACGCAGGTATCGAAGGTATTGCTCTTGCAACAGTGCTTGCCCAGGGAACCGGTTTTATTGTTGCATTCATTTATTTAAAGCGAACACGAGAGATGTTTAAAATATCATGGTTGAAGCTCCGGTTTGACAAAGACCTGTTTCGTAAAAGTGTGAGAATAGGACTTCCTACCGGAATGCAACAGACATCTGTTTCATTGAGTTTTTTAGCCTTGGTAGCCATTGTAAACATTTTTGGTACCGATGTGCTTGCTGCTTATTCGGTAGGAGCAAGGATAAACTCCTTGGCTACCATGCCGGCCATGGTATTTGGTAATGCGTTGTCAATTTTTGTGGGACAAAATATTGGCGCCCAAAAAATGTATCGTACCTATAAAGGGTTTAGAGCTGCATTTATAATGACAACCGGAGTAGCTGTCTTTATCGGGTTCATTGTTCTGGTTTTCGGAAAAGGATTGATGCGGCTTTTTATCCCTGATGAACAGGTAATTCAGGAAGGATATAACTACCTTTCAATTATCGGTTCATTTTATATTGTGTTCAATGTGATGTTTGTTGTTGCCGGATTCCTTCGAGGGGCAGGGGATACGTTCATTCCCATGCTGGTCAATATCTTAACGCTATGGGTGCTTCGGATTCCAATTGCTTATTTTTTGTCTGATAAAATAGGACCAGCCGGTATTTGGTGGTCATTTCCCATCTCATGGGGTGGGGCAGTGCTCCTGTATTATTCAAGGTACCTTACAGGCAAATGGAAAAAGAAGTCTGTGATCAAACTAAAATAACCATATTAAAAGAAAATTGAACAAGGGCATTTCAATAAAATCATTTAAATTTGCATATACGTAGATGGTTAAATTATTTTTATTTTTAAAAATGGCAATAGACAAACAACAGTTTAAGCGTTTTTTTGATGATAGAACATCAGATGATTTTAATCGCATAGAATGCATAAGAGATAGAATGATTCGTTCTGCACGAAACAAAAAGATATGTTCAATTCCTTTTGTTATATTGTTTGATCTCAGAAATTGAGCAGTTTTATAAAACATGGGCAAAATAAGATAATCGTCTTTATAAATAGTGGCATAAATTATGCCTGTGTGTTTATCATCAATGATTCTTAAATATGCCAGAAACACGTAAATCACCAAAGAAAGATATTAAAATTATATATGACGGTGTATGCAATTTATGCAGCGGGCTTGTCCGGTTTTTAAAGAAAAATGACCCTGGAAATCGCTTTATGTATATTCCTTCGCAAAGTGATACAGGAAAGCGCCTCATAAATGAGTATATAAAGGAAACAATCCCGGAATTCATTATTGTCATTCAAGGTGGTAAGGTATTTAGCCGCTCTTCTGCGGTATTGAAAATTATCAAAGCGTTGGGGTTTCCTTACAATCTTTTGTATGTGGGTGTTATTTTTCCTGCACAGGTGAGAGATTTTATTTATAACTATATTGCACGCCAGAGGTATAAGTGGTTTGGGACAAATGAAGAAGTTGAAAGTTAAAAGAAAATTGGATATAATTATTTTAATATCGGGTAAAAAGAAAATAATGCCGCATTCTCCTGGGCTCCGAATTTGGTTTGTACAAAATTTTACCATAAACTATGGTGCGTCGCTGCTGTATTTGTCTTTGCATGGTTTTTTAACTTTTTTTTAGAAAAAAAGT
>CAZJWE010000054.1:0-18653 GCA_964549265.1 uncultured Bacteroidales bacterium
TCTACTGAATTCTGAATTCTAAAATAAAAACTATTTCCACAAAAATTGCAGTAGTACCAACAATAATAAATCAAAAGAAAATCTGTTAACACAAAAAAGATCAATTCATAAATACATATAGTATTTTTTTCATTTCTTTGTGTAAAACTATTAAAAAGATGAATGACGGAACAACCATATGTGCCATTGCAACCCCTCCGGGCTCCGGAGCTATAGCTGTTGTGCGCGTGAGCGGAGATCAGGCTATTTCCGTCACCGACTCCCTCTTTCATTCATCGTCCGGTAAATCTCTTGCAAATTACCTGCCAAACACCATTCATCATGGTACAATAAAAAATGAAAATAAAATTATAGACGAAGTATTGGTTAGCTTATTCAAAGCGCCTCATTCCTATACCGGCGAAGACACCATCGAAATATCCTGTCATGGTTCATTGTATATTCAGCAACAAATAATACAATTATTTATCAAAAAAGGAGTGCGCATAGCAGAGCCGGGTGAGTTTACCCAGCGTGCCTTTTTAAATGGTAAGATGGACCTTTCCCAGGCCGAAGGCGTAGCCGATCTCATTGCTGCCGAATCCGGCATGGCACACAAAACCGCCATGATGCAAATGAAAGGTAACTATTCAGATGTAATCAAGAATCTGCGGGAGCAATTATTACAATTCACATCATTGATTGAATTGGAACTGGATTTTGGTGAAGAGGAGGTGGAATTTGCCAACCGCGATGAACTGACTAAATTGGTGAACCACATTGATAAAACAGTTCGTAAGCTCCTGGAATCATTCAGCCTCGGCAATGTGATAAAAAAGGGAATTCCTGTTGCCATAGCAGGAAAAACCAATGTGGGCAAATCCACCCTGCTGAATACATTATTAAAAGAAGACCGGGCTATTATCAGTGAAATTGAAGGCACCACCCGTGATTCCATCGAAGATGTGATCAATGTAGAGGGGTTTTTATTTCGTTTTATAGACACTGCCGGTTTTCGTGCAACAAAAGACAAAGTAGAATCACTGGGGATTGAACGCACGTACCAAAAGATCAATCAGGCTTCTGTGGTGTTATTAATGGTAGATGCCAAAGATTCGATTAAAGATATTAACAATGCCATCCTGGGGATCAAAGAAAAAATCCAGAACCCTTATACCCGGTTAATTATCGTGATCAATAAAATTGACCACTTAAGGGAAAAAGACCGGCAGACCAAACTGAAAAGAGAACATTTTTCTAATTTAGACCCTCATCATGGGCTGATTGGCATATCTGCACAAAAACATGATAACATTGAAAGCCTGAATCGTGAATTGCTCAAATCCATCAACATTGAACCCATTCGTCAAAATGACGTCATTATAACAAACGTACGCCATTATGATGCCCTTCGTCATATTTTTGTTGCTATATCCAGAGTAAAAGACGGCTTGCAAAAACAATTATCAGGCGACTTGTTATCCCAGGATATCCGCGAATGCCTGCATTATTTAGGCGAAATAACAGGAGAAGTGACTACAGATGAAGTGCTGGGAAATATTTTTAAGAATTTTTGTATTGGGAAGTGACGTTGGTTTTACTTGTTTCCTTTTACTGCATTTTACAAGAAACAGAGGATTTAGCGGAAATAATCCATTCTTTTTCTAAAGTTACTGAAAGAATCCTATGTTTCCTACAAATCCGAATTCCTATCCTGTTGAAAAGTAGATAATAACTTTTTTGCTTTTGCTTATTTTTAATTGACCTTCTTTTATTATATTAGTCAATTATTGACAAGTCATAAATACAATAGCCATGTTTTTAGGAAAACGAATCCGGGAACTCCGGGAAGAAAAAGGTTTACTGCAGCGGCAATTAGCAGCAGGATTGGAAGTTGATACTCCTATGTATAGTAAAATTGAGCGGGGCGAAAGAAGGGCAAAAAAAGAGCAGGTGTTGAAGTTGGCTGAATTATTTAATTCAGATAAAGATGAGTTATTGACGTTATGGTTGGCTGATCAGATATATGATTTGGTAAAAGATGAAATCCATATTAATGAGGCTTTTAAAATGGTTGAAAACAAACTTAAAAAATAATGAGTACGAAATTTTTTACAAACCAGGACGGCAATAGTCTTTTACAAAAGTTTGAAGGGGTGTTTTCCAACGTGGAAAGCATTCGTTATTTCGATGCGCTGGTTGGTTACTTTCGTGCCTCTGGCTATTTTAAGGTTCGTGATTTCTTGGATAAAATCCCAAACATCAGGGTATTGGTAGGCATTAACGTAGATAAAATCACAAAAGAACATCACGATAGAGGGCAACTATACATTGACAATCCCGAAGAAACAAAAGATTCCTTCCTGTCAAGCACAATTAAAAACATACAGGATGCCGATTATGACAAAGTAACTGAAAAAGGGATTATTAAATTTATCGAAGACTTGGTTAGTGGTAAAATAGAATTGCGGGCTCATCCTAAACAAAAAATACATGCTAAAGTCTATATTTTCCGTCCTGCCAACTTCAATGAACATGCCCCTTGTGAGGTTATTACAGGTTCATCCAATTTGACAGATTCCGGTTTGGGCGCTTTTGCCGGTTCTAACTATGAATTTAATGTAAGCCTAAGGGATTATGAAGATGTAAAATTTGCCACAGATGAATTTGAAAGGCTTTGGAGTGAATCAGTACCAATATTGCAAGCGGAAGCCGACAGAATTAAAAAACATACTTATTTAAGGGATGATTTCACTCCTTTTGAGCTATATATCAAAATGCTGATTGAATATTTTGGCAAACGTGTTGATTACGACCCGTATAATATTGATTTATTGCTCCCTGATAAGTTCATGCGCTTAAAATATCAATCCGATGCCGCCAATCAGGGATATGCCATAATGATGAAACACAATGGTTTTATCCTTGCAGATGTAGTAGGTTTAGGAAAAACCATCATTGCCTGTATGGTGGCAAAAAAGTTCATTTATGAAAATGGTACGCATAGCAGAATATTATTGGTAGTTCCTCCCGCTTTGGAAGGCAACTGGCGAAGGGCAACAGAAGATTTTCAAATAAAAAACCATTTTGAGTTTATTACCCTCGGTAGTTTGAGCAAAGTAATTGACGAATCAAATTACCAATACTCCAATTCTGATAAGTTTGACTTAATCATTGTTGATGAATCGCACAAGTTCAGGAATGATTATACCGAAATGTACCTGGCATTGCAGGAAATATGCAAAATGCCCCGTTCAAGGCCTTCTGACAATGGCGATACAAGAAAGAAAGTAATATTGATTTCAGCAACTCCTTTGAACAATCGTCCTCAGGACATTGAGAACCAATTATATCTCTTTCAGGACAGAAGAAACAGTACGCTGGAAAACATTAAAAATTTACAGGATTATTTCAAACCCATTAATGAACAATATAAAAAGTTGGCATCCGAACCTAAATTAAACCTGAAAAAATTAAAAGCATTATTTCAAAAACTCCGTGATGATGTTGTAGAACCTTTGGTCATTCGCCGAACCCGCACTGACATTGAAAACAACAAGGAATACATCGAGGACATGACCAGGCAGGGCATTGCCTTTCCTAAAGTTCAAGACCCGATAGCTTTATATTACAATCTTGATTCAAAGCTAAGTGCTTTGTTTTTTGATTCGGTAAGTTTAATCACGGGGTTAGATGAAGATGGCAATGAAATAGAAGGCTTAGGTTATTACAGGTATAGGGCAATTGAATACCTGGCAAAAGAAGAAGACCGGAAAATATATGGTAAGGTAGAATCCATTTCGAACCGTTTGGCTGCCATTATGCGAACCCTTTTGGTGAAGCGACTTGAAAGTAGTTTCTATGCCTTCAAACAATCCTTGGGTCGGTTGCAAAAGGCTATTGACAACATGATACAAATGTTTGATGATAACCGGATTTTTGTTGCGCCCGATTTGGATATAAACAAACTTTTGGAAGAAGGCCACAGTTATGATGAAATTGAAGCTAAGATAAACACCAAAGGCGGCAATAATAAGGAATATCCAAAGGATGCTTTTGATAAAAAATTCTATGAAATGCTTTTGCAGGATAAAGCCAAAATTGACGACTTGGTTTCACGGTGGGCAAAAGTAAGGGTTGACCCCAAACTAACAGAATTTGTAAAACAAATAAAACAGGAGTTTTTCAATCCCTCAAGGAACCACAACGGAAAACTGGTAATATTTACAGAATCTAAAGAAACAGCCGAAGAACTTACTGCAAGGCTTAACCGGGAAGGCAGGAAACGTATATTAATGGTGAGCGCTGCAAACCGAAAGGATTTTGAAAACATAATTCAAGCTAATTTTGATGCCAATCTGGAAGAAGCATTATGGAAGGAAGATTACAATATCATAATCACTACTGAGGTATTGGCAGAAGGAGTAAACCTGCACCGTAGCAACATTATTGTCAATTACGATGTTCCCTGGAATGCGACCAGGCTAATGCAACGTATCGGAAGGATAAACCGTATCGGTTCCCGGTCTGAATCTATTTTTGTCTATAACTTTTATCCCTCGGCTCATGGCGATGCGCAAATTAAATTGGTGAATACCGCTTTAAGGAAATTACAGGCATTTCATACCGCCTTTGGTGAGGATAATAAAATATTCTCTTTACTTGAAGAAAAAGGCGATGGCGCATTGTTCGGGAATAAAATCCAAAAGGAAGAAAGTGAAATACTAAAATACCTCAATGAGTTAAGGGATTTCAGAAAAAAACACCCGAAACGATTCGATGCCATATCAAAGTTGCCAAACAAAGCAAGATGTGCGAGAAAAGCACCGGTTGGTGTTCAATTGACCCTGTTGCATACCGATAGTTCTGAAATTAATTACCCATTGGTAAACACTTCGATAGCCTATTTGAAAAGCGACAACCACCCAGGCATATTTTGTTTGGTTACACCGGAGTTAAACACCATAGAAATGAATTTTTTACAGGCGGTTAAAATATTAAAAGCCGATGAGAAAGAAAAACCTGTGGATTTGCCTGACAACCATCATAAACAAACATTGGCAGGATTGGACTATTTCAAATCAGAAAAAAACCAGGATGAGCTTCTAGGCATTTCAAGACGAAATTTAAGCCCGGCAGAGAATAAAGCCATTACAAATTTGGTGTCTTTAATCAAACATGCGCCAACTGAACAGAAAAGAAATGCAATTATCCGTGCAAAAGAATTGGTTGTAAAAGGAACGTTTGCTTCAAAAGGCTTTCCAAAATCGGTAAATGATTTTTTTAATACCCATATAGATTTAATGAAAACCCCTGAAAATTTTATTAACCAACTCTTCATAAACGTACTGGATAAATACGATTTAAGCAGCAATAACGACAATCCTTTATCCGGTAACAATAAGCCCAGGGGTATCATAAATCCGAAAATTGTCATAACGCAATCTTTTGTCTGAACTATGATTATAAATGATTAAATGAATACTATGATAAATACAAAATATCCTGATAGTGAATTAACCAGTAAAATAATAGGCTGTGCAATGGAAGTACACCGAACTTTAGGCAATGGTTTTCAGGAAGTAATATATCAAAGGGCTTTAGGGTTAGAGATGAAGATGCAAGAACTTTCTTATGAGCGTGAGAAAGAGCTTCCCTTGCAATACAAGGGGTTCAGTATTGGAACCAGACGAGTTGATTTTTTTGTTGAAGAAAAAATAATGGTTGAAATTAAAGCCATTAAAGAATTGGAGGATGTTCACCTTGCCCAGGCAATAAATTATCTGGAAGCTTACAACATGGATATTGGACTGTTAATTAACTTTGGGAATACCTCATTGCAATTCAAAAGGGTAATGAAACCTATTAAAGGCAAAAATCAAAGTCAATCAAAAAATCAATTTAATCATAGTTCAAGACAATGAGTAAATTACAAGAATCATTACAGAAAAAATACAACAGGTTGCTTTTTGCAAAAGAGGTGCTTAGCCCGATATTTAATTCAGGGTTCACCTTGTTTTCCATTGCAGTGGACGTTTCTGAAAAACCTAATAAGTCGGAATCAAAAGTCATTCAGCAGGTACAAGTATATGGAAAAATAACACTTGACGATTATACCGAAATAAACTGCTATGAAATTCTTTTACAACCTAATGTACTTATTGAACGCAGCCGTGTTGCCATACAGCATTATGTACGCAAAATATTAACTACCGGACAGGCAGCTTTAATCAATTTTGTTTCCCCAACATACGATAAGGTATGGCGGTTAACGTTTATTGCAAAGGATAGCGTGTTAACGGAAAAGGGAGTGGAAGAAAAAGTTACCCATGCCCGCAGGTACACCTATCTTTTGGGGCCTTCAGAAACATGCCGCACAGCCGCCGAAAGGTTTGAATCCATTTCCGCCGAAAAACAAAACAACCTCGATTTACTCATTAAAGCATTCTCTGTAGAACGTTTAAGCAAGGTGTTTTTTGATGAATACAAAAGGCATTACGAAAGGTTTATTGAGCACCTGTCCGATAAAGCCTACAAAATACCCTTTTTTAAAAACGATGACAAAGCCATCAGGGATTTTACAAAGAAACTGTTAGGACGTATCGTATTTCTGTATTTCGTGCAAAAGAAAGGCTGGTTAGGTGCATCCGACACCAATTATTCCGATGGCGATACAGATTTTATGATGAACCTTTTCCTTTCTTCTGGGGCTGATGATACATTTTATCCCAACTGGCTTGCAAAACTTTTCTTCGACACATTAAACTCGAAAGACCGCAACGATGTTTTTGAAATGCCTAATGGCAAAAAAGTGAAGATTCCATACTTAAATGGTGGTTTATTCGACAAGGAGGAACACGACGACCACCCATTGGTTTTTAAAGCACGTTTGTTTCACAATGTCGATAATTCCAACGACCCCAGCGAAAGAGGGTTTCTCGATTTTTTGAATGCTTTCAATTTCACGGTGTTTGAGGATAGCCCGGAGGAACATACTGTTGCTGTTGACCCTGAAATGCTGGGGCATATTTTCGAAAACCTGTTGGAAGACAACAAAGACAAAGGGGCATTCTATACCCCGAAAGAAATTGTGCATTACATGTGCCAGGAGACCCTTACAGAATATTGTCTTAACCATGATTTTTCTGATTTAGGGATTACCATGATAGAAGAAGATAAACGGGCAATCGTTGAAAAACTGGTAAAACATAAAGAATTAGATGAGGAACTTTTCAAGAAATCATGCAAATCAAATCAATCCTTTGAATCATGGTTAAGACAAATGAACGAGCATATTGACCGTGTAAAAATATGCGACCCCGCGATTGGTTCCGGGGCTTTCCCAATGGGATTGTTACAGGAAATAGTCGACATAAAAGAACATATACATTATCACTTATCAACTTTTAATCATAGTTTAGACAATTGGAACCCAGCCGAAGTAAAAGAAAATATCATTCAGAACAGCATTTACGGGGTAGATATTGAAAAAGGGGCTGTGGATATTGCCCGTTTGCGTTTCTGGCTATCGTTGGTGGTGGACGAAATAGAACCAAAACCACTACCCAACCTCGATTATAAAATTGTTGTAGGCAATTCCTTGGTAAGCAAATTTGAGGATGAAATTATTGAGATAGATTGGAGTACCGATACCACAACTGCTGGCATGTTTGGACAGGCAAACAGGGAAAAAGCAATTGAATTGCTGAAAACAATATCGGGTAAACAGCATGAATATTTTCACGCCGACAATAAAGATAAAAATAAACTCCGTATAGAGATTCGTAACCTCAAATTAGACATCTTAATCAACCAACTCGATCAAATGATAAAAACCAAGGGGCTCGAAAATAAGCCTACTGGTAACGGAAAAAAAATTAAGGAACTAACAGAACTATATTTAAAGACAGAGGGCTGGAAAAAAAACATTAAAACTCTCGAAGCATTAAAAAAAGACCCTTATAAGAAATTTGTTCATTTTGATTGGAAATTGGATTTTCCAGAAGTGTTAAATCCAATATTAATTGAACAATCAAACGAAAGCAAGGAAATTGAGGTTTTAAACAAACAGATTACTGCTTTAAATGCAGAAATTGACGCAATTAACACACATCTTGAAAAATCTCAACAAGATATACGCATTCTTAGGCTTCAGCTTACTGTTGCCAATAAACAGGTAAATATTACAAAAGCCCAGCTTGATGCAATAGAAAACAAGATAAAGGAAATAAAAGGAACAATAACCAAAGTTGATAATAATATTGTTTCTGAACCTGCTTATATATCCTACAGAATTAGCAGCATAAACAAAGAGATTGAAAATATTAACCACCGAATTAGTCAAATTAATCCTTTTACAAGTAATTCTGGTAATTTAGGGTTTGATATAGTTATTGGTAATCCACCTTATATCCAGTTACAAAAAGTAGGAGGTTTTCTATCAAAATTATTTGAAAATTCAGGTTTTAAAACATACACCCGTACAGGTGATATTTATTCACTCTTTTATGAAAAAGGCTTCCAAATTTTAAAACATAACGGTATTCATACTTTTATTACATCAAGTCAGTGGATGAAAGCTGCTTATGGAAAGCTATTAAGAAGATATTTTCTGTCTCAAAATCCATACAAGTTGGTTTTGCTTGGTCCGGCTGTTTTTGAAAATGCTGTTGTAGATACAAATATTCTATTTGCGAAAAAAGGTGTTAATCAAAAAAATCTTAAAGGAGTTATTGTTGAGGCCAAAAAACAATTTACAGGCTTAGGTGATTACCTATTTACTGACATGCCCTATGTAAATGAAGAACCTTGGGCAATTGTAGACCCTTTAAAGCAATCAATTAATCATAAAATTAAATCAAACGCAAAACAACTTTCTGATTGGAATATTGAAGTCAACAGAGGAGTATTAACAGGTTACAATAAGGCATTTATAATAGACAAAACGAAAAGAGATGAATTAGTAGAACAAAACCCTGATAATGATAAAATTATTAAACCCATTTTAAGAGGACGAGGGATAAAAAAGTATTTAACTATATGGGAAAAGGATTATATCATTGCAACTTTTCCTTCCCTAAAAGTTGAGATTGACAAATATCCTTCAATAAAAAATTACTTAGAAAGCTTCTGTCCAAAAATACTCCAAACTGGTGAGGAATTTATAAATTCTGAAGGAAAGAAAGATAAAACAAGAAAAAAAACCGGTAATAAATGGTTTGAAACCCAAGACCCAATTGGTTTTGTTGATGAATTTAAAAAGGAAAAAGTTATTTGGAAAAGAATTGGTTCTCAACTACGTTTTTCCTATTCTAATGAAGAGTTGTATTGTCTTGATAGCACTTGCATTGCTACTGGTGAAAAAATCAAATATCTTACGGGATTACTTAACTCAAAAGTATCACATTATCAGTTGTTTGAAAACGCCCCAAAAACTGGAATGGGAGACTTAATTATCAGCGTACAAGCATTAGAACCTTTATATGTGCATTATCCTGATAAAGAAATTGAAAACAAAATAGTAAATCTTGTCGACCAAATCCTCACCCTCAAAAAACAAGATAAAGACACCACAGTATTAGAAAAACAAATTGATGTTATGGTATTTAAGCTTTATGAACTTATGTATGAAGAAGTGTTGGTAGTAGAGCCTGATTTTTGGTTGAGCAGGGAAGAATATGAAAAGGTTGAATTAAAATAATCTATTATGAACACCGGCGAAATACTCATATACCAAAGCAATCAGGGCGACATTAAAATAGATGTACTGTTGGAAAACGAAACCGTGTGGCTCACACAAGAGCAAATGGCTACGTTGTTTGGCAAAGCCAAATCAACCATAAACGAACACATAAAAAACATTTATGCAGAAGGAGAGCTTGAAGAATCAGGCTCTGTGCAGAAATTCGGAAATTCCGAATTTCAGCAAAAAGCCCCCAATTACTATAATCTTGATGTGATTATTTCAGTCGGTTACCGGGTAAAATCGCATCAGGGTACACAATTTCGTATTTGGGCAACCCAGCGCCTAAAAGAATACATTGTAAAAGGCTTTACCCTGAACGATGAGCGTTTCAAATCCGGCAACTCCATGAATTATTTCAGTGAGTTACAGGAACGCATACGGGAAATACGGTTGTCCGAACGCTTCTTTTACCAAAAAATAAAAGACATTTACGCCACCAGCATAGATTACAACCCCAACGATGAAAAAACCATACAGTTTTTTAAAGTCGTACAAAACAAACTGCTTTGGGCTATCAGCCA
This sequence comes from uncultured Bacteroidales bacterium, assembly GCA_964549265.1. Lineage (GTDB taxonomy): Bacteria > Bacteroidota > Bacteroidia > Bacteroidales > JBBRXJ01 > CAYMKE01. Next base: position 10,246 of record CAZJWE010000054.1, read on the forward strand.
GCAAACAGCAGCCGAGTTGGTGTACCGCCGTGTGGATGCTTCACTACCCCTCATGGGCATGCAATCATTCGATAAAAAAGGGTCGCTTAGCGTAAAAAAATCAGATGTAAGCGTTGCCAAAAACTACCTGACAGAAGATGAAATGCGTCTGCTTGGACTATTGGTAGAACAATACCTGGCATTTGCCGAAACCATGGCACAGCAGCAAACCCCCATGTATATGAACGACTGGATTGCCCGGCTAGATGCTATTCTGCAAATGAATGGCAGGGAATTACTCGACCATGCCGGAAAAATAAGCCATCAGATGGCACTCAACAAATCAGGAAAGGAATATGAGAAATATAAAGAAACACAAAAAAAGCTAAGCAAAGAAGAAAGTTTAAAAGAATTGGAGCAGGATATAAATAAACTGAAAAAGAAGAAGTAGCATTTAAGATTGAAGCATAAAAATGAATTGCCTATGAATGAACAGAATCTACATTTCAATGTCCTCACGTTCGATTTTCCTTCGGAAAACCTGACCTTTAATTTTTCCGCAGAGGATATTGATAAAAGCCACAAAATTCATAGAACGCTTTTCCCAAAAAACATAGAATCCTTATTCCCCGGCATACAATCCAATGGCACAGATTTTATTTACACCACATTCACAGGCGAAAAAGAAGGGTTCAAACCCCTTAATATTGATTTAAAAAACGAAAACCCAGACCTTGTAAAACGCTATTTTAACAGGCAGATTAACTTCTATTTCAGACGAATAAAGCAACAAATAGTAAAAGTTGGATTTATAAAAGAAAACCAGGTGTGGGTTCATGTGCCAAAACTTTCAACAAACCAATGGGATGTTTACATGAAGTTTTCTTTAAAAGTGCAACTGTGTACCGTTAGCCAGTATCCTGAATTGCTTATTTCTTACGATGGAACTTCAAAAGTATTAAGAAAATCTATATCCCGCCTTACTCAAAGAGTATCCCCTACCTGTTTTAATTGGGTTTTATTTGAAAACAAACTTGAAAAATGGGACAGAATATCTGAGGAAGAAATTGAAGATTACAGCAAATATTATCCAGTGCTCAATAGAGATATACAAAACGCTCTCGGTATACAAACAGAATTGCCACCAAGAGGCAATAAATATCCTGAATATCTCAGAAATATCACTGCCTTTTATAAAAAATTCATCAACAAACAGGAATTTAAGGATATAATACCCCTTCATGATGATGGATTCTTAACTGTTAGCTCTTCAAGGATTAACAAAACGAATAAGGACAGTAATTTATTGGTGTTTGGAAATAACAACACCGGAATTGTGCCAAAATTCGGCATTAGAGACTTAAAACCATTCAAAAAAAGCCCATGGAAGAAGGTGCACCTGTTTTTTATTCTTCATCAAGACGATGCTTCTATTGCAGTAAAACTGAAAGAGTATTTTGAAGAGGGGTTTAAGTGGTTCAAAGGCTTACAACAGTATGCCCATATCCTATTCCATACAGAAGAAGGATTCAGTATTGTATTTCATAATAAGGAAAATCCATTGGACGAAATAGAAAAGAAACTTTCAGACAGGGACATTAACCCGGATGTAAAATATATTGCTATATATGTAACACCATACACCAAATACGATAAGGACAAACAAAAAAGGGAAATATACTACCGTGTCAAGGAACTACTTTTAAAAAGAAACATTACCTCCCAAGCCATAGACCCAGCAAAAATGGAAGAACAGGGTGATGGATGGGTTTATAGCTTACCGAATATTGCAGTTGCAATATTAGCAAAACTGGATGATATTCCCTGGCGATTGAATACACCGATTAAAAATGAATTGATTGTCGGAGTTGGAGCATTTAAGCATATAGAAGACGATGTACAATACATAGGCAATGCTTTTAGCTTTTCAAATGACGGGAAATTTAACAGCTTTGAATATTTCATGAAACATGAAATTGATATTCTGGCAGGGAAAATTTCTACTGCTGTCAGGAATTATGCTACCATTAACAACCAACCCGACAGGCTCATTATTCATTTTTACAAAGTAATGAGCGAAGAAGAAATAAAGAAAATAGAAAGGGCATTGGAAAACCTCGATTTACCCATACCCATTTTTATTATATCAATTAATAAGACCGAATCACACGATATAATTGCATTTGATAAAAACTGGAAGCAGCTAATGCCTATAAGTGGCACCTACATAAATATCGGAGTGAACAAATACCTGCTATTCAACAACACTCGTTACCCTGATGGTAGTTTTAGCCAGGCAGATGGTTTTCCTTTCCCGATAAAATTAAGCATTGATTGTACCGATAAAACACAATTAAAAGACACCAAAGTAATTAAAGAGCTAATCGAACAAGTATATCAATTCAGTCGCATGTATTGGAAGTCAGTCAGGCAACAAAACCTGCCCGTAACTATCAAATACCCCGAAATGGTCGCTCAAATAGCTCCCCATTTTGATGGAGATGATATTCCTGCATACGGCAAAGAAAATTTGTGGTTTTTGTAAACATTTAAAAATATTAAAACATATGAAGCTAATAAAAGTACGAATCAGCATCGAGAACCTACTTCTCGACCCCAACAATCCAAGATTTGCAGATATCTCTGATGAATCATTGAATATTCCAGAATCAAAATTTGCAGAAGAACAGGTACAAAAAAATGCCTATGATAAAATGTTACACCCCCGTTTTGATGTGCAGTCATTAGCCAACTCGATAGAAACAGTAGGTTTTTATAATGTAGATAATATTGTGGCCCGCATTGTTGAGGGGGATTATTACGTGATTGTTGAAGGTAATCGCCGTGCAACTGCAATAAAGCACTTAATTAAGCAATTTGAGATAGGTCAGTCAATTTTAGAAGAAGCAGATATAAATAAACTAAAGGAAATTGAAATATTAGCCATTGATGGTGAAGTAAAAGATGTTGATGAAATTGGAAAAATCATTCAAGGTATTAGAAATGTATCTGGTATTAAAGAATGGGATGCCTATCAGAAAGCCCAATACATTAATGATTTAATTGGAAAAGGTAAAAATCCGGGACAAATCTCAAAAATGATTGGGATGTCTGTACGTGATATAAACAGATACTACAAAACGTATAGCGTAATGAATCAGTTTAAAAAGGATGAAGAATATTCAAGTAGTTGGAAACATTCATTTTTTAGTCATTTTGATGAAGTGCTAAAACGTCCAGTATTAAGAAACTTTTTTGGTTGGAATGAAGATTCTTATTTATTTGAGAATGTAGAAAACACCAGACGATTTTATGAATGGTTATCTACTGATGAAGAAGGAAACATTACCTTTCAGGATGCTTTACAAGTGAGGCAGTTAGTTCATTTAGTATCTGAGCCAGTTGCATTAAACTATTTAGATGAAAAAAACCTTCAAAAAGCAATTAATTATATTGAACAAAAAAACTTCAATGCCCAAAAAGTAACATTACCGGAATGCGTTGATAAAATTAATAGTGCTATTGAAGCATTCAAAAACATAGTTGCTGAAGGTCTGGAATCTGAAATGTCAATGGAAGAAGTGAATGATTTAAAAATATCTATAGATGAAATGCAAAATCAGCTTAAAAGAATTAAGCTATTAAAGAATGGTGATAGTTAATGAATATTGATTCTGTCATACAAAAGGTAATCAGCCTAAATAAAACTAAATTTGGTACTCTCGAATTTCTGATTGAATACTTTAAAGATTCGCATGTAAACATTTTTAAAGTTTCTCAATTAGCGGAGGATAATAAACAATTCTTTATAGGGCTGGTTCAGGAACATATTTCATATTGCAATAACCTGAACATTGTACCATTATTTATTAATATAAATCCAAATGTTTTCACCATAAATAATGACTTCGCTAAAGTATTACAAATTAAAAATCAATTATATCAAATCACTTGGCAGGAATTTGAACAACTTTGTGCTGTTTTAATTAAAAAATGCTTCAATGGGTATAATGTTGAAGTTACACAAGCTTCAAATGATGGTGGCATTGATTTTTCTGCCATAATCCCATTTAAATCAAATCTATTCAATAAATCTTACGGTAATATTGAACTTTATGGTCAGGCAAAGCAGTATCAGGGAAATGTTCAAAGGACTGATATTGATAAATTCACTGCTTTTGCGAACAGAAATAAAAGAGATAATCAATACCCTGCACAATTATTTGTTTTTTGTACCACTTCCGACTATAACACTAATGCAAAATTTGAGCTTAACAGTAATCACTTCATAAGCTTTAATGGCATACAATTAGCTTCATTAATATTTGAATATCAAAAAGATATTTCAAAAAATAATAATACTATAGTAAAGGATTTTCTAAATAATTGACAATAATTGCCAATTATCAAAGTATTCTTTGAAAATTATAGTTTCAACACCGAATAGGAATGATACCACTTACCGATAAAAAACGCTACCACCCAAATTATCTTTTTTTTCATTTTTTGGCAATCTCCCTCCCAATGGTAACAGGGTGTTGTCAAAAAATGAAAATTATTGCCAATACATAAAAGCGGTATCATTAATGACCGTAAGGTGGTATTATTCTCCATCGGTATTAAAAGTCTATCTTGTCATTATCTTCAAGGTTTGTTTGTGCTCTTGTGCCAACTATCGGCAACATCGTTCCGGCACAAGGTATAAATAATGGCTTACTTACTGATAATCCATCCAATACATGTGCTGCTGTTAGTAATAATTTATATCCTTTGTACTCCACCAAAACACCTGTACCATAAGGTTTAAAACCATACTCTCCTCCTCTTTCAACAATTTGAATAACTTTATTAAGAAGGAAATAAAGAGCGGTGATTTTGTTTATGTAAAAGAAAGGACAGTCCCCAATAATGGTAATCCTTTTACAGTACATGAATTATTTAAGGAAGGTTCAAATAAACCAATTGGTCAGTTATCAAGGGATGCTGGTCGTATTATGGAATTTCGTGAAAGCAGAGGATTTGTTGTTAATGAAGTAGTAATTTGGAATTATGAGGATACAGAAAAATTTGATATTGAACATGGTACGGATTATTCAGGCAACTGGTGTTCACAAGCAATAGATCAAGGTTACATTTATCTTGTTGATTTTGCAGGATACGGTAACCCAGTTAGTTAGACCTATTTTACTTATTAATCAATTTCAATGGGGGTTATAATTTATCCAAATACTCCTTCATCGTTTTCACCGGTAGTTTACTGCCAGCAGCCAAGACATTAGCAATGAATGTATCACATTCTTTTTCTGTTAATACCTTTGTCTGATAGGCTTCATACAAAAAACCCATTGTAGTTATATACTCAATATCGTTTTCTTCGCAGTACTCTTTTATATCACTCAGATTGCTGCTTGCTAAAATATCTTTATTGTATTTACAGTAAGCCATACAGGCACTCTCTCCATCTCCATACTTCTTTTTAAGGCGAGCATATTCTTTTATTATTTCCATATCGCCATCAAAAGTAATTTCTTTTATCAAGCCAAAAGCTACCACATTATCGTAAAACTGCCGTAAATCACGTCTCTTGCGTAGTTCATTGCACACTTTATTGAGAATAACTTTCTCTTCCTTAAATAAAGTGGGTAACAAAATAAAATTTCCTCCATTCACAAAATGAATGACCACATCTGCATCCAACAATATTTTACGCTTCTTCTTCGCCATATTGGTATGCACTCATTAATTCATTTAGATGGCCTTCAGAAATCTTTTCAGATGAAAACAATTCATTTGCCAGTACTTTATAATCTCCAATTACCCGACCTTCATTCCCTGACTTATAAATAGTGGTATCAAATCCATTCCTGCTTGCCGTTCTGATAATATCATTTTTGTTTTCATCTACAAAACTCTGTGAAACAATCCCGAAACTTTTTAATCTGTATAGAAATGCCTGGTGTGAAACGCCAAAAGTCTGCTCTAATTCCAGTATTGTTCCAGTTTTGATTTTATCTTTTGCCAATTCGGCTTCAGGTATACGCATAAGTATTCCTTCTTCCGGCATTAAAAGATTAACTGAAAATAAATCAGCAATAAATTCATTTTTACTACTCTTGTCAAAACTGGCTGATTGGCATTTATGCGGCACATGATTCTCTTCAATAAAGAGATGATACATTTCGTGTCCGATAGTGAAATTCTGCCTTCCTATAGGTTGATTGCTATTAATAAGTATGAATTTATAGTTGTTGCTTTTCAATGCCATTCCAGAAAAGTTATCGGACAATGGCTTAAATACAGCAAGAACTTTTAGCTTATGCAAAAGAGTTTCTACTTTAATCGGCTCAGTCTGGCTTAATCCTACTTTTTCCCGAAACTCTGCAACATGTTTCTTTATGATAAGGTCAGACTTATTCATTCTTAATCCTTTGAATTTTTAAATAATTCTTCACTATCTTCTGAAAATCTGCAACTTGCTTCAAATCATCATTGGTTACTTCATCTGATCTAAAAGCCAAAGCAACATCCACAGCATTCATCTCATCATCTTCTTCAAGTAAAGCAGATAATTCAATGCCAAATAAATCACTCAATTGATTAAGCTCCTCAATTGAAGGATTTCTTGAACCATTTTCATAAAATGCAATCTGCTCTCTTTTTTTTCCTAAAAATGAGCCAATTTGCTCTTGACTTAGACCTATTCTATCTCTAAATCGCTTGATATTATTGCCAATGGTATTCATAATGGGTGATTTTAGATTTGTTACAAAACAACACAAATATAAAAATTCCTTTAATAATGTAACGCAAATAATGAAAAAATGTTTCATCAGACATTAATACTTTCTCTTTACACTGATAATTATATCCCACCGCACAAGCAGGTTATAAGGTGTTCCTCTTCTTCTTTCGGCAAGTATTCCGCCAGCCCGTTACAGCATTTGCCTATAATATTGTTTATTTTATAAGGTATAGGCAAAATCTACAACGCCCTTCGGGTTGCTATCGCAAGGCTGTCACAATACTTGCAGCTCAATCGTCATCGTCACGGTAGCCTTTACTGTCCTACAAGCCACTTCACTCATTACACCTACATTACACTACAGGGCTTCGTACCTCAACTCCTTTCGTTCCATTCCGGTTTCATTCATTTCAACCGCTTGCAGTCCACCGGCTGCCCGTATTAGGCTCGCCTGCGGGTCGCTTCGGGCTTCGGCTGAATTTTTTTTATATGCCTCCGGCAGGTAGGTAGCCTCGTGTAGTGCGTTCTGGTCTGTCATGGTTTTTGTGTTTGCCTGTCGGGTTACAATTGATTTTTTAATGGTATCCAGGCAAAAAACAAAAACACACGCCAGCCCTCCACTTCTACATATAGCGTCCATCACCTTCGTTCCTCATGTTTCATGTCCGCTACCCTTGCTCCGCTCGCAGGCGGCTCGCAATGCTTGGCCAGTGTCCGCAACCCGTTCCGCTATCGCTACACTCATTGCAGCCACTGTCCAGCCGTTTGGCTCAGGGCTGTATAACCTGCTTTTCCCTCCCCACAGGTTGACATTAATACAATAATAACCGTTGATGGGTTCAGGTACAAATACACCAAAACATAATAGCAAAGTTACAGGTATGGTTGGCAAAGCTGACAAGGGTACGCTTCGCCAGCCTCAAAAAATCTCCACCCTCCGTTCCTCCGGGTAGTATTTTTTGGTCTGCCCTTGCATCATTGCCCCCCAACCTGTGCCATGACGGGCATTATGTTTAAATGTATTTTTAGGCGTAGGTTAGCCGGCTGGTGGTTGGTTGCCTACATTCACAGGTTGCCCCGTGTCCGTTGTGGCTACATTAGCGGTTCAGTGTGGGAGGTTTCTATTCAGCTTTTATGGCTGCATTTCTCAATTGGTAAGCTGCCCTTTTAGGGTGGCTTATCTTTTTTTTGGAAAATTTGTCCGTTGATGATAATTTCTAAAAACAAAAAACAAAGCAAAGATAGGCGGGCTTTGTTGATGTTTTGTAAAGGTCAAGCCCTTCGGGTTTTGCCATTTTTTTCAGAATAATATCACATTTAAGGTTGAAAAAAATGTCAAAAACCTTGACAAAACCACCGCCCGCCAGTTTTGACGGCTTTCTTTTTTCTTTTTTTTCGGTTTTTTCTTTTTTCTTTTGGAAAATATCATGATAAAGATGGAAGTTTTCACCCCATCAGAAACTTTGACATAGCAAAATGAAGCAACCTACCGCATAATCCTCTAAACTCTCCTGATTGCCTGATATTTGATATATATTGGCTGAAAATGCAAGGACAAAACCGAGTTAAGTCCGTACCAAGTCCAAGCAGAATAAATATTGTTGAACATATAAATCCGTAATCAAATGGGTAAAATTCAGAACTCCAGACCCGGTTTTTATAAATCAGCAAGTTATGAAATTTTAAG
>CAZJWE010000055.1:0-18619 GCA_964549265.1 uncultured Bacteroidales bacterium
ATCGGGGGCAAGTTTACTCAAGGGGCTACGCCCTCGTTTAATAAGGATTTAACGGCTACGCAACAAGTTGCTTCGCCCAAATCAGCAGAGCTGACTTCGTTAAATCCTGATATTAAATTCAATAAATAAAAAATGACAGAAATCAATTATAAAAAACAAGGTAAAAGAAATAAAATAAATGGTGCTGATTTTGAAAGAAGGGTTCGTACTGATTTAGAATCTAAAGGTTGGACTGTCGCAAAATGGACAAACAATGTAGAGTTTATAGATCATTATGAAGATGAAGGGTTTAAAATTCCTATTGGAAGATGGGGCAAATGTATCCCTGCAAAAAGAAAATATAACCCTTTTAAAAGGGCTTATTCTGTGGGCACAGGATTTCCAGACTTTATTGCTTATACTTTTAATGAAATTCATATAGATATTTCGATTCCCCCTTGTGAAACAGAAAGAAAAGAAGATGGTTCATATAGGGTTTTTTGGAATAATCAAGAAAAAATTAAAAAAGGAAATCAAGCAACTATAATCTTCATAGAATGTAAGATAAATGGTTATTTAGATAAACAAGAAAAAGCAAAAGCAAAATGGTATTTAGAGAATGGGTATTGCTCCAAATTTTTGATAGCATCGAAAATCAAAGAAAAAAATAAAATTAAAATAAAATACATAGAACTAAAATGAATGAAAAACAAAAATATTGTGAATGTGGAAATAAATTAAAAAGGATTTATTCAAGAGATACAATTGGATTCGAGGCATTAAATTTATATTATTGTGACAAATGCGGGTCAGTTTACGAGGAACAAAGAGTAAAAAAGAAAAAGAAAAGATTGTCACTTAAGAATAAAAAATTAAAATAGAAAGTTTTAAAAACCCTAAGTTACTAATGGTATCAATGGAAGCTAAAAAGAGGAACAAACACTACGGAATGAAATTACTTTATTTATGGGCGACTCCCGCAGAATTAGAATCCTTGGAAGAGAGTCTAAAAATTATCAAAAAAACAGAAGGCGGAGAAAACATTAAATCAAATGAAGCACCTGAAGAATGGTCTAACGCAATAAACAATATAATCGAAATCTTAATGAACATAAATGAAAGGGGGGATCTAACAGAATGAAAATATTAACTAACAAAAAATATAATCTAATGATGAATCAAATATATGATTTAAATGAATTGATCCAGTTAAAAAATCAATACATAAGTAATCTGAAAGAGATTTCGCATTATCATAATTTATTTTTAACAAAAAGTTTAAGAATACTTAGATTTCAGACTGAAATTTTATTAAATTTAAAAAAACAATACGGAATAGAACCTATTGATTTAACAGGATTAGAATAAAATGGATAAAATAACTGAAGAAGTAATCACAAGCTTAATCAAAAGAATTGAAAATTTAGAAGCCCAAAGACCGATTAAACAAAATAATTCAGAAATAGCAACTGATGGTCAAAAAAAGTATTTAAAGGCCTTAGGAGGCAATCCCTGGCCCAATATGACCAAATCAGAAGCATCCCATTTAATAGATAAACTACTAAAAAACAAAAATAAAAAAGAGGAGACTAATCAACCTGAAAACGATCTATTTGAATCAAGGCCCTTAAGCCAAGATGCAATAGATGAAATCGGGGAGGAAAATTTAATGTAAGGAGGTAAAATGACAGAAAAATTAATAAGAACAATCAAAGCAATCTCAGTTAAAAAGAAGACAGAAGGAAATATAGGTTTTTTGACAGAAGAGGAAGACAAATGGTTTAATGTGACTGCAGACGAAAAAGTACTTGATGATTTATTAAGCACAATAATCCAAAAAGGGAATGTGATAGAATTCGAAGTAATAAACGGATTTGCAGGAGAATTTAAACTTAACGAAAAAGCACCAGAAAAAGCACAAACTAAAAGCAACTTTTCCGATGACTTGACAAGCTTCGAAGATTTATTAAATGATGCGCATAACAAATTTGAAAATTTTTCAATACACACACAATTAATAGAAAACGATTGGGAAAACAAAAGAGCAATTTTCAAAGCATTAATTTACATAAAAGAAAAAGAAACTGAAAAAAGGTATGAAGCATACGGAGACGCAACACAAGATAACATCGGTCAAATGATCAAAATACATTATATAAGAATGGCTGAAACAAGGGCAATAGTAAGAGCTTTAAGATGGGCTACTAACAACGCAAAGACTGCTACCGAAGAGACTTCAACAGGAAGAGTTTCAGAGGATTTCAAGAAAGAAGTCAATAAATCTTTAGAAAGAGAGAAGCATATAAAGTAAAAAAATATTTTTTTATTTTTATTTTTTATATTAATTAAAAAAAGAGGTGACAGATGGAAATAAGATGGGAAGCATACGAGTTCGTAAAGAATGGTCTTAAATTTGTATACTCGATGCCAATGTCAGAGGAAAAACTAAATAACTTATGGAATGAATTCAAGAAATGGGAAGGATCACAAGAAGAATTTTATTTCCAATATGTTAATCCGATGAAATTCGCAAGGTGTTTGAGAGAAGTCAAATTAAAAGATTATTAGCGAGTAATGGTCTAAAAGGTTCGAATCCTTTGACTCGCATTGGGAGAGGCAAATGTTGGGCTAACATTAAGAGGGATAGCCCTAAACTCTTAAGTCGACACCTCTCCCAAACAAAAAGAGGCAAATGAATACAATAATAAAAAGGTGGAAAAAAAAGAGCGGTCCAAAAACATATGATTTAAGATTAAGATTTGATCTTGATAATAAAGAAATCTGTTGGATGGATTGCACTTGTGCAGATTTTCAATTTAAAAGATTAACTTCTTATTTAGATTTCGCAGATAAAAAAATAATTGCAACTCCTTGTAAACATCTAAAACCATTAATTGAGATGTATCAAAGAGATTATGGTTTTAAAGTGAAAGAAAAAAAACCAATGGAAGGGACTGACCGTCCAACAAACGAATTAAGAAAGCAATTAATCGAGAGATCCCTTGGATTATGCGAAAACAATTGCGGAAGAAATGGGGGACATATCCATCGGAAAATAAGAGGAAGTTCAGGGGGTAAATATAATAAAGAAAACTGTGTTTTATTATGTCCAGAATGCCATAAAAGACTACATGCAAGCGAATTCTCTGGGAGCAAGTCCAAATGATTAAAATATTCGAAATGTTTGCAGGGAATGGTCAGACTCTACAAGTAGTCATGGCAATTTTTAAGGAGGGATTATGTATTTAGATGGGTTAAAAGCAGAAGATTACTTCGAAGAATTCTGTAAGGGTCAAAATTTATCTGTAGATAAAATTCATAAACCTTTTGATTTTTTAGTGAACGGAAAATTAGTGGAAGTCAAATCTGCAAAATTATTGATTAAGCAATACAAAGATGGTCAAAAAGCATACGGAAGATACGAATGTTGGTCTGAAAAACAAATAACAAAATTAAAACATATTAATCCATGGGTCTGCCTGATTATAACCAATGAGAATGGATGTTTAATCCAAGGATTTATGAAAGCGAACTCATGGCCTAAAAGTAAAAGATTGAGTATTTCCGTAGCAGACAAAAACGGATTAAAAACAACTAAACAATTTCTTAAATATATCAAATGCAGACAATAAGCGATTTTAATATGCGACAGATCAAAGAGCAAATTAAACGAAACAAGAAAAAAGAAAAAAGAAAAAAAGAAATGAAGTTAAAACAAACAAAAGAGGTTCAAAAAAAATTATGAGCTTTCAATTAAGATTTTTAAAAATACATTTGATCCAAGAAAGAGGTAGATGCGAGAAATGTGGGAATAAATTTAATTTAACAATTCATCACAAAAAAGAAAGTTCAAAGGGAGGATACGATGCAATAGACAATCTGCAAGTATTATGCAGGGAATGTCATGACAAAATTCATAAAATTCAACCAAAAAACAAAAAGTTTAAATAGTCTGATATATAAAAATATGTATGGAAGAAATAAAAATCAATTCTGATAACGAACAAATCACTTATTCTTCACAAGAAGTATTAAAACAAGAAGATTTATTAAACAAATATCGTGAGAAATGGATGGAAAAAGGAATTCACGAAAAAATAATAAATACGGCTCCAGATCAAATAAGAGGCATGCATGCTTATGTCCAATTAACCGAACAATCAATTTTATTAAATGAGAATAGACAAACAAAAATAAAAGAAGTTCTTGCAGACTCAGAGATGAATATCCCAAAAAAGATACAAAAAATAAGGGAAAGATACACTGAAGAAGAACTACTTGAAAAAGCAAGAAATTTAATAGATAAAACTGAAACAATAATTAAAAAAGAAGGAGATAATTTTTTATTTAAAACAGAAGTAATCCAATCTCCTGAAGATTTAATAATAGAGTACATGACATTACAAGACTCTAAACCTGATTTATTAGAAAGACTTGCAAATCAAAAAAAAGCAATCAAATCTAAAGAAGAACAAATTGAGAAATCAAAAAGAATGTTAGAACAAACTAAAGAAGTTTTAAGATCAATTGAAGATTTTTTTAAACGACAAGGCAAAGAGATTAATCAGTTATTAGATGAGCAAGCAAAAAGCAGAAAAAAAGAAGACAAAGTAGCCAAGGAACTACCCAAATGAAGAAAGAATTTTATGGCAAAGTAAGAAAAAATAAAGCGAACAATCATAAATATGTGACTGTCCCAAGAGAGAACCCAATTAAGGAAGGGGAAGATGTAATCGTAAAGGCTACAGAGGAGGATTAAATGGAATCTCTCAAAATAGAATATAAACCTATTTCTGAAATAAAAAATTATCAGTTCAATCCAAGAAAGAATACTAAGGCAATTCCAATTTTAATGGAATCTATCAGAGAATTCGGTTTTTTAATCCCAGTTTTGATAGACAAAGATAATATCTTGATAGCGGGCCACACAAGAATAGAAGCTGCAAAAGAAATTGGATATACAGAAGTACCAAGTATACAAGTAGAAAATTTGACAGAAGAACAAATAAAAGAGTTCAGGATAATGGACAATAAATCTGCACAATATAGTTTATGGGACAATCTTTTATTAAAACACGAGTTCATGGACATGTCAGAAGAAAGATTAAGATTCACAGGATTTAGAGAATCAGAAATAAACAAGTTATTAGATTCAGATGCAAAAGACTCACAAGGTGATATAACTGGAAAATATGCCATAGAACAAAACCAAGTATATATCTTAGGAAATCACAGATTAATGTGCGGGGACTCAAAAGAAGAAATGACATATAATAAACTGATTCCAATCAAAACAGAGATTCATATGGTTTATACTGATCCACCTTACGGAGTTAGTTATTCAGGAACAAACAATCCTAATGGGCGAGACTGGAAAGTAATTGAGGGGGACAACCTGAGAGGAGACGATTTATATGATTTATTGACTAATTGCTTCGAACAATTAAACCAATATTTAACTAAAGATGCAGCTTTATATATTTTCCATGCATCTTCAAATCAGATAATATTCGAAAAAGCATTAAATTATTCAGGATTTCAAATAAAACAACAATTAATCTGGCACAAACATCATATATTGGGGCATTCCCACTATCACTGGACACATGAACCAATATTCTATGCAAGCAGAAAAGGAATAACTCCTAAATTTTACGGAACAAGAGACAATAAAACCTTCATCAAAGGATTAGACATAGAAACAATGGACGAAGACCAACTAAGAAAAACACTCCTAAAAATAAAAAATCAAAGCACAATCGTTGAATTCAAAAAAGACGCATCTAAAGATTATATTCATCCAACTCAAAAACCAGTCAAAATGGCAGAATATTTTATAATTAATTCAAGTAAACCAAGCGACAATATAATAGATCCTTTTGCAGGTTCAGGAAGCACTTTAATAGCATGCGAAAACAAAAAAAGAAACTGCTTTGCAATAGAGTATTCCCCTGATTTTGTGAGCCATATAATCGAAAGATGGGAAAACCTGACAGGTCAAAAAGCACTAACAGGACAAGGCCAACCCTTAAAACTAAAATGAAAATAATAGAAAAAGCATTTGAATACGCACAACTACAAAGAACTAATAAGTCAAAAGCTGATATAATAAGTTCGTACATTCATGATTTTAATCAGATAATCGATTACATAGAACCAATTCAAATAAACAAGTTATTAGACATCGGATGTGGAATCGCAGGAGTAGAAGTCTTTTTTTTAGATTCAACAGAGATCTATTTAATAGACAAAACCCAATTAGATGAGATTTATTATGGATTTGAAGAAAAAGCAGCATTTTATAACTCATTACAAATAGCCAAAGAAAACTTAGAATTCAATGGAAAAAACCCCGAAAAAATACATCTACAAGAAGCAGAAGAAAACAAAATACTATTTAATGAAAAATTTGATTTAATAATAAGTTTATTATCTTGTGGTTTTCATTATCCAATCGAGACTTATTTAGATCAAATATATGAAAAATTAAATCAAGGAGGAATCTTTATAGCAGACATAAGAAACCAAACAAACGGAAAAGAAAAAATCAAAGAGAAGTTCGGAAATATAGAGATCATCTCAAAGGAGGAAAAACATGACAGAATCATCGCAAGAAAATAAACCTACACTTACAGAAAACAAAGGATTAAACAAAAATAAACAAAAAAAGCCGAAAAAATACAAAGAGCAAATAGGGAAATACGGTGTCTATAAATTAAAAGGAAGCCATAAAACAATCAGATACAAACAGATGATGGTCCAAGCTATGGAAGAAACACTTGGACATATTGATGCTGCAACAAAAAAAGTAGGAATCGGCCGAGTAACCCATTATCTTTGGTTAAAAGACCCCGAATACAAAAGAATGGTCTCTGACAGAATGGAAAGCTTAAAAGATGATTATGAACATGCACTACATACAAAAGCATTAAAAGAAAAAGATACTAAAGCAATTACATTCTTTTTAAGGAACAAAGCTAAAGATCGGGGTTATTTAGAAACAAGCAAGCAAATTAATCAAGTGACAGGCCAAATAGATAATAAAATTCAATTAGAAATAATAGAGGTACAAAAAAAAGAGGATGAAGATCCAAACGACAATAGTGTACAAGAACACTGAACAAGCATATAAAGAAGGAAAAACCATCATAGTGCATCAAGGGGGAACAAGATCGTCCAAAACTTACAATATTTTAATATGGTTGATTACGCATGCATTAAATGACTGGGAAAATGAAATAATAGATATTGCAAGGGACACTTTCACAGCTTTAAGAAACTCAGCAATGTTTGATTTTTTTCAGATAATTGAAAAATTAGGGATTTATAATCCAGACTTACATAATAAAACAGAACACTCTTATAAAATAGGCACCAATTTATTCAGGTTTTTTGGGACAGATGACGATCAAAAAGTTAGAGGCCCCGGTCGAAGTATATTATTTTTAAATGAAATGAATGAAATAAAATACTCTATTTATAAACAGCTAAACCAAAGAACAACCAAACTGACAATAGGAGATTATAATCCTTCAGATGAATACCACTGGATTTATGATAATATTTTGACAGATCAAGACACCGCTTTTTTTAAGACTACTTTTAGAGATAATCCATTTCTACCAGAAAGAATCAAAAAAGAGATCAAAAAATACAAAGAGGTAGACCCAAACTACTGGCGAATTTATGGTTTAGGCGAACGAGGAGTCGCTCAATCCACAATTTATAATAACTGGACTTACGCAGTCAATCGAAAAGGGCAAGAGGTAAAATTCGAAGATTTTGAAGGCCAAATAGTTTATGGAATGGATTTCGGATATAACGACCCAACAACTATAATCCGAGTTAAATATCATCCAGTCGGAGGAATCTATGCAGAACAACTATTTTATAGAACTGAACAAACAAGTGACTCTATTATCTTAAATTTAGACAGATTAAGAATCGCAAACAAAATAACTTATGAAGATGAAATAATCGCAGATTCAAGCAGACCAGAAATAATTGAAGCAGTAAGAAACGCAGGGTACAATATAAAACCTGCAAAAAAAGAAGCAGGATCTGTTTTAAGAGGAATCAATTTTATTAAAAAAAATAAAGTATTCATTACCAAAGAATCTACAGATTTGATTAAAGAGATAAGATCATACAAATGGAAAACAGACAAAGATGAGAGAATCTTAGACAAACCAGTAGATTTAAATGATCATACATTAGATGCATTAAGATATGCTCTTGAGAAATTTTCCAGAAATAAGAAAGAAATCGGAATCGCATAAATAAATATATAAAAAGCAAAAAACTTAAAAACACATGGAAAGGAAATCTGCAGTATTATTCAAAAACTGCCCATTTGAAGAAAACTCAACTAAAATAGAGAAAGCCAAAATTTCTGAACCCAAGGAATCAAAAGAGAGTATGTTGTCAGTTCAAGATCAATTAGATAATTTACTGAAAGGATTTGATTATTTTTCTGTAGGGTATAAGTACGCACAAGACATGTATAATGAAACTACTTTGACAATCCATCAAGAAAAAGCAAAGTGTAAAAAAGCAGTCAAAGATAATACTTACCTTCAAAAAGGTCTACAAGAGATAATAAATGTTATTTTCGGGGATAAACCAAGAATTGAGAGTCAAAACGAAGTCCTTAAAAATTATGCCAAAAAATGGAACAGATTCTCAAATTATATAAAAGAAGTCAAACAAGGGTGTACTCAGGCAGTCGCAACAGGGGACGGTTATGTTAGGAAGATTAAAGGAGACAAAGGTTCATTTAGGTACCAAAATATAGAAAATGCAGAAGATATTTATATCGATTGGGATTTTGAAGAAAACAGGCCCAAAAGATATATCGAAAGAGTTTATTACCAAGAAGCAAGAACAAAAGGAATCAAAGCACCTGAATACAAAAATTATACCTTACAAACACCCTTAGGAACAGAGACAATAAGGGGTATAGAGTATTCTCCTGACGAAATAATGCATATAAAATTTGGGGAAAATGTGTGGGGAATTTACGGACGAGGAGCTCCTGCTTCTGCTTTAGATGACATTGACATATTAAATCAGATGGAAAGAAGTGCAGCCATAATTGCAAGATATAAAGCTGTACCAAAAAAGATGATTTTTCCAGATACTACAAACAACGATGAGGTAATGGATGACAAAGCAGTTCAAAAGATTAAAAAAGTTTTACAAGAGATGAGAGATTATGAAAGCCCAGTCGTAGGGGCTAAATTTGCAAGTTTAAATCTTACTGATGGAGGTCAAGCATTAGACTTAACTCCTTATTTTGATTATTTTAAAAGAAAAGTATCTATAGTGATGAGCCCTGAATTTATAGTTCATGGCGAATTAGTAAACCGATCTACAGGAGTAGAACAAAAACAGATGTTTTATTTAGATGTCTGTTCAATAAGATCTGATTTTGAAAACACAATCCAAGATAATCTAACCGAAGGATTAAACGCAAGCATAAAGATTTTAGAAAATCAAGGAGTCCAAGTTCCAAAAGCAGTTTATTGGTTTGAATTCGGAGACTATGATGTAGAATTAAGAGAAGATAAAAATTCAAGATTAATGAATGAATGGTTAAACGGAGTCATCTGTTTAAATGAATACAGAAAAACAATGGGATACCCTGAAGATGAAGAATACGGAATTGCTTACAGATGGGAAATAGCAAATACAAATGAATCCCAATTAAGTGAAACAATCAAAAAAATCACAAATGAAAAACTACCTAAAAGATGAAATGCATCAAAATGAGGGAATATACGAAAAGAGAATTCCCGACCAGATTAGAAGCCAAGCCCAAGGCAAGAACTTTAATAAACAAAAAAAAGTTTTACGGAATAAAGCTAAACATAAAAGAATATCAAAAAAAGATTATTGAACATTTCTATAAAAAACAAGATTTAGACAATCTAATTAAAGGAGAAAAATCACTCTCAGAAAAAATAACAGATTATTTTAATGGGTTGACTAATTACGAATCAATACTTGAAAAAGCAAGGGAATTATTTAAGGATAGTTTTATCAAAGGAGCAAAAAGAGTATTAAATAATTCTGGGGACAAAATAGATGTAGCTCCCGAAGAGTTTGCCGAATCATCAATCGAACTGATTATAAATCAACAAAAGAAATATCTCGAAGATTTAACAAAAGTCCAAAAAGAGAAAGTAAATGGGATTATTAAACAAGGAATTAATAACGGACAACCAAACGAAGAAATAGCCAAAGAGATTAAATCTTCAATAAAGAAAATTACCAATGTAAGGGCAATGAGAATCGCTCGAACAGAAATTGTTAAGGTGCATACAATCGCACAGACTCAAACTCTTAAAAAAGCAGAGATAGAGAAATACAATTATATTACTGCAAACGATCATAAAGTGTGCCCAATCTGTAAGAAATATCAAGGGCCTAAAGGCCGAGAGAAAATTTATAAAACAGAATTAGCAGGAACAATAGATAATCCGTTGCCAGTGATAAATTCTCATCCAAATTGTAGGTGTGTAATTGTCGCTTATTTGTAGTAAAACGATACTTTTTTAAATACTGAATACATATTTTTATATATGAGCGAAAAAACAGAAAAGAGATTTTCATGGTTTTGGGTAATATTCTGGTTAATTTTATTCTGGCCTGCTGCAATAATTTACATTTTGATTAAGCTCATAAAATAGGATGTACTATCAAACTTTAAAAGAGATGATTGATGAAATAAAAAAAGAGAAAAAGATAGATGGAGTCACACTAAAAAATAAGTTTATTGAGAGGTACGGTGGAGGTTCGACCTGCAACATGAATAAAGCCTTATGCAAGCTCAGGAGATACAAAAAAGTCAATTATGTGAGGGCTGGCGTAAAAATTTATTATTGGAAAAAATGAATAAATATATAAATAACTTTTTTCTTTAAAAACTATGAGTGAGAAAGTGTATTTCACAGCAGAGAAATTTGAACTTAAAACAGAACAATTAAAAGACGGTTCAGAAAGCATAATTCTTGAAGGGGTGGCAATGCCTCTTAACAAAATGTCTCGAAACAAAGTGTTTTATAGGCCTGAATCAGTACAAAAAGCATGTGAAACCATGAAAGGAGCAGCATTTTTATTTAATCACAATACAGATATTTCTTTAGGTCATGTAGAAGACTCTTCAATAGATAATGACAAAATGATGTATCGTGCAAACTTAGACCCTGAAGAAACAAAATATGTTAATAAAATAAAAAGACAAGACATAAGGCATGTTTCAGTAGGATGCATGGTCAACAATGTGGAATTCAATGAAGATGGTTCAGTCATTTGTGATGTAGAAGAATTTGTAGAATTAAGCTTAGTCCCTATCCCGGGCTTTGCAGGAGCAACTGCACAGATTAGAAATTGCGTTGAAACAACTCCTTTATTACTTGCAGAAAAATTCGGAAACGAAGAGATGGTTAAAAAATTAAAAGAAGCAGAAGCAGAAGATGAAGGGGAAGAAGAACCTGAATCTGAAGAAGAAGAAAAAACTGAATCTTTAGATGAAGAAGACGAAAATGAAGAAGAAGAAAAAGACGACGAAAAAGACGACGAAACAGAAGAAAAAACTGAGGCAGATGAACCTGAAGAAGAATCAGAAGAAACAGATGATGAAAAAGAGGAAAGCACTGAAGAAGAAGATCCAAAAGAAATCATGAATCAAATTAATTCTAAACTTGAAGATTTATACTCTAAATTTGACGAAGTGAATAACAGACTCGCAATAGTAGAATCAAATATAGACGCAATCAATGATTCAGAAGAGAGTACTGAACCTGCAGAAACTGAAGAACCTGAAATCGAACCAGATACTTCAGAAAAGTTCAGAAACGAAAAAGTTATAATTAGATCAAACGAAGACCAGAAAAAGAAAGAGGAGACATTAGATCTAAAGGAAAAAAAAAGTAAAAATAAAAAAGTTATAGATCTTGATCTGGTAAGATTAAAGAACATATCATATTAAAAATAAATTATAGGAGGCTAAACATGAAAACTTGTGAATTTTTAGGAAATGAAATCAGAGTAAGAGAAAACGAGAAGTTTAATAGACTTCCAATATCTCAAGAATCAGAGAATGTATCAGCATTAGGAAGAGAAATCTTAAATAGTTATGTGGATATTGCAAGAAACGAGTCTTGGTTATCAAATACACATAAAAAGAAATGTGAAGAATTTTTCCAAACTTATGTAGGTATCGAGATGCCAACAGGTGAAGAGTTCGGAGCTATGAAAACGGAAGATTTAGTATTCGCAGATAATGATGCATTGTATACAACTGTTGTAAGAAACATTGTAGAAAGAGCATTCAGACCTTCTTTAGTAATGAATGAAGTTATTAAAACAATAACTGTTAATGCTAAAGGAATGAAAGAACTGCAAGTGCCAATCTCTGCATTGAGAACTGCTTCATCCCTACCTTCTACTGGTGTCTTAAGTGCTCCATCAAACGATGACTACTCAGACTCTAAGATAGAATTAGGATGGATATACTCTTACGAAGTGATAACCATTCAGTTAATCCAACAAGGTATTATTGACATTGTACAAGATCAGATGTTTGAATTAGGCGATGCACTTGCAAGAAAGGTTGACAGCGATATTATTGCAGCAATCGAGACAGCGAGTCCAAGTACTGACGCAAACTCTAACTATACATTACTTGCAAGCACACTTGACTATTCAAGTATGGTTGATGGTGTAATGAATGCAATTAACAATAATGCTTTACCAGACACAATAGTAACTAACCCTTTAACATGGGCAAATTTCTTAAAATCAAGCAATGTTATAACTGCCCTTGGCTACAACTCAGTAGACAAAGGAAGCGTATTCCCAAGAGTCCAAGACTTCTTAGGATTAAAAGTTGTTTTAACAACTCAAGCGAGTGCTAACAATGTCTACATCATTGATTCTCAAAGATGTAAATACTTGATTGAAGGATCTGCGATTCAAATGTTAGATGGAAGAAAATCGGGAACTGTTAACTGGGAAGTAATCGGATTAAAGTTATACGGTGTAAAAATCGTACAAACTGAAGCTGTATATAGGTTAGTTGAAACTCCTTCAAGTTAGTTATCCTTTTTTTTATTTTTTTAATATTTATTAAATTCTTTATTGCCTATTTGAAAAACTATTTAAACACATACATATATTTTTATGTATGAAAATAGTAACAATGGCCACTCCTTCTTATATTAGTTGGCTTTATCATTTTCTATCGTCGATAAAAACAGAGGTAATAGTTTATAGAATAAATTTTACAGATAAAGAAAAAAGATTGATCGAAGAAGAATTTCCTCATGTAATTTTTAGGGATCATACAACTGAATTAATCCCTCATGAAAAATGGAATATAGATAATAAAACATTCAAAGTGACTTATCTGAAAGGATTATTCTGTAAAAAAGCAATAGAAGAATTTAAAGAACCTGTTTTGTGGAGTGATTGCACCGAATTAATAATCGGAGACTTAAACTATTTTAAAGAGAAATTTGGAGAAAAAGGATTCAGAATTAAAAGAGACCATAGAATAAAAACAAAAACATTCGCAGCATTATTCGGAATTTCTGATCCGAAAGAAGCAGATAAATTTTATAGAATGTGCGAGCAAAATAAAGATGAATGGTTCTCAGACCAAATAGCTCTGGGAAATTTAGATTTAAAAGAAATAGAGCGAGAAAACTGGATAAGTTTTAATTACGATGAAAATGCAAAGTCATGGTCTGATCGTGGAAAAAACGGAACAGGCAAACAAACAATAGAAGACATCGATTATACAGAACACAAGTATCTGAGTAAACTCTCTGAAAAGGATAAATCATATAAAATAAAATATCAAAAGTTTATACGGAAATTTAACAAACCTTTGATATTAGTACATACAGATGAACAAGGATGGTGTTATTCTACAAGCACAAACAAAATAGCCGAATTATTATCAGATGAATTTGACTTTAAATTTATTTATTATGTGGACAAACAAAAAGAAGATGTTTTAAGGGCGAACCCTCAGATAGTCTGGTCAAGGTGCTCGAGTTTAAGAAACAGAAAACTTTTGATTTTAAGACCAGATTTAAGACTAAAAAGTTTTACATCTATTACGACAGGGGGGGAACTTTTAGATGATCGGGTCAGCAGAAATGTTTTAAACCATCAAGAAAAAGGATTAATCGTCCAAAACAAAGAAGCTGAATTTTTATCAAGATACTATATGAAAGAACAAAAAGAAATATTTATTTTGCCCAATGGTTGTGACATTGAAAAATTTAAACCCACAGAAAAAAACGAGTTTATACTTGGGTGGAACGGAAGAGCAGGCACACCTCCTGAAAGAGTTATCAAAGGATACAATTTTTATAAAAAAGTGAGGGATCATTTAAAATATCCTTATCTCGAACTGGATGGAAAAAATAGAATCCCTTTTGATGAATTGCCTAATTTTTATGATAAAATAAGTTTATTAGTTTTACCTTCAAATTGCGAGGGATGTTCAAATACAATTAATGAAGCACTTGCAAGTGGAGTCCCTGTCTTAGCATTTAAATGCGGATGGCATGGTGAAGTAATGGAAGAATTTGATGACGGGATCATCTGGATAGAAAGAAATTATTTAGATATTGCAATGAAAATCAAATACTTAAAAGAAAATCCAAAATACTTAAAAGAACTCTCAAAAAATGCGAGAAAATTTGCAGAAAGACATTCATGGGAAATCATCTCAGAAGAATATAGAAAAGCATTCAGAAGGATGATTGAAATCGCAGAAGATTTGCCAATAAATCTGCCTGAATTAGTCCCAAAAAATTATATGAAAGTAGTCGGTTTAAAGCATTGTAATTTGGGAAAACTCGAAAGGAACGGGCCTATTTTATGGTTCGAAGAAGGAACAATCCGAGAAGTTCCTTACTCTGGGAAAAACAAAGAGATTGTAGACAATCATATAAATGACAGATTTCTAAAAGCTTTTAATTAAATATATAAAATCCATAAACTAAGTCTATTTATGGCGTTCAACACTATAGAAGAAATAAAAGATTTATGTTTATTAGAAACAGAAAATCAAACATTAAATGATCAGACTATTCAGTCTTACTTAGACGATGCGAACTTAGAACTTTATAATGAGATCAATCGAAAGGCAGAAAGAGACTCTTTTATATCAGAAAAAGCAGGCTCAATAACATTTTATCCTTATTTTAATGTTTTACAAATAAGATTCATTAAAGTAAACGACACTCTTGTAGATGAAGATGATTATAGAATTTGCGACGATGGAGACGGAGTAGAAATAGATGACATTGAAATCGGAGATGTAATAGAAATACACTCGATCCCCCCTAATTACAAAATGTTAGAAAGAGCAATCTTCATTATTAACTTAAGAACAAGATTAAACCCCTTCAAAAATGATTCAATAGACCCAATATATAACGAATGGATACAAAAAAGAGATAACTTCAAGAAGGCTCTTAAATCCAAGTTTGGGACTGCTCTTTATAATGGTTAATTTAAAAATAGATGATAAAAAGCTATCAACTCAAATAGACAAGGTGCTCGGGCAATTTGCATTTTTAATACAGAAAGAACTTATTAATAGATTCCCCGCAAGTTTTAGACCAAGAATAGAAGTAATCAAAGAGGCATCAGGGTGGATCATTGGGTCTAACTACGACATCTTAAAGTTTTATGAATTAGGAACTAAGCCCCATATAATCAGTCCAAAAGTAAAAAAAGCATTAGCTTTTGACTGGCCTAAAAATCCAAAATCAGGGAAACATATTTATAAAAAAGTCAGACACCCGGGAACAAAAGGAAAGCACATAATTGAAGATTTAGAAAAAGATAAAGCATTATTGCAACGACTTCTCGAAAAAGCAATCAGAAATGTTATTAAATAAATATATAAAAACAGGATTAATAATTAAAATATGGGTTTGAACATACAAACAGCTACAGAAATATTAAAAGATTTCTTAGTAAGCAATTTGACTGATCCTTTAAGCAATAGAACTACCTCTTGGATTTACTCAGATGACACAAGAATAGACCTCGATAAAAGCCCGTATCCTAAAATACTAATCAAATTAAAAAACCAACAATCCACAAAAGAAAGGTTAGGTTTAGGAGAACTCTCTACAATAAACACAGATATAATTCAAATCCAAATCAAAACAGGAGCAGGCAATAATTATACTTATGACGAGACAGATTATACCTCAATAGAATTCTCTGCATTTTTAGGAGCAGAAACAGACGAACTTATTAAAAACAATCATGCACATTTTATAACAAATGGGCTTTTACATGTTATTCCTGTAAGAGACGAACTGACTGAAGACAAAGATAGGAATCCGATTTATACTCTTGATATTGAAATCCAGTATATCTCAAGCAATTAAATATATAAATTCAAAAAAGTTAAATAAAATATGGCAGAAGTTATAAGCAATGTAGGAAATAGATACATCTTCGGAAAAGAATCAGAATACGGAACAATCCCCGGTTCGATTACAGCATTAGATTTGGGGCATGTACAAACAATTTCAATAAGTGAAGACGAAGGAACCTCGGAAATAACTTCAATGAATTCAGGGCATACTCCTATCGACTTCGAAGATTCAGTTTATAATTTATCAGGAACAATTGTCACATTAGGAACAAAAGCGAGTATTCCTGTAATTTTAGAGGCATTATGTGGGAGTTTAACTGACAACTCAGATGATACCTATACAATTGCTACAAGTGCAATCACTTCGAGCACACTTAGTTATTATATGAAAGTGAATACTACTTCTGGAAAAACAAAACAACTTAAAGGAATTTGTATAACTGGTGGAGAACTGAACATCGAAAAAGATGGATCATGCGAATTCACTTTAAATTTTCAGGCCCAAATAATGAGTGCTGCTACAGAAAGTTTAAGTCCATCCACAAATACAGGGGCAATCTTTAAAGGATTAGATGCAACAATCACATTTAATAGCGTAGACACAATATTAAACAATTTCACATTAAGCATGGATTGGAACTTTGATATAGGCGACTCAAGAGGAATCGAAGAAGCTCATGCAAACGGAAGAAGGGTGATCAATCGGATTATAAGAAACAATCTAACATTAAACGGGAATTTTGAGTCACACATGGATGATACAATCGACGCAGGATACTCAGGCGAAAGAACAAGTGTAGACTTAGTTTTAACATTAAGTAGAGGCACTTCAAACGAACATGTATTCACAATTTCAAATACAAGAACATCTAATAGATCAAGAGAATTAACTAACGAAAACGGAGCAAAAGTTATTAACTGCGATTTTGTAGGGACAGACTTGGCTGTGACAGGCGATTACTAATTTTTAACAAATAAATATATATACCTCTTTACATAAATTTACATATGGAAGAAGATGTTAAATTAAACGATGGATCTGAAGTAAAAATTCGGTGTAAACATTTGGGTGGCCGAAAAGCATTCCAATTGTCTTCTAAAATACTGAATATAAATGAGTTTTCAGGAACACAAGAAAATCCAGTATTTAAGGGAGAATTTAATCTACAGAGAGCCCCTGAAATTTGCTGGGATTCAATAGTATCTGAATGCCCTCAAAGAGACGAGGTCTGCCCTGAAGACATGACTCGAATTTATAACAAATATGCTAAAGACTCTATCGAATTTGTACTCAAACAGGTATTAGACCCAAAGTCATAAGGGAGATAGACCGAGCAGTCGATTCTCCCAAAAAAGTACCTCGAAATGTATCAGAGATTATGCACTATGCGGGTTTACTTCAAGCGGGTTTTAAATTAGATTATAATGATTTTACTATTTTAGAACAGAAATACATTACTTATGCTTACAACAAAATAAAATATTCTAACAAAGATAAAGAGATTAAGCTCTGGGCTGATTTTTTCAAAAAAGGATTCGAAGCAGTATGCAAACAAATATCAAGAATTAGAATCTAAAAAATAAATATATAAAACAAGACTTCTAATTAAAAATATGGTATTAGGAATAAAACTCGAGATTGATAAAAAAAGTATCAGAGATGCATCTAACAAATTAAGTGTAAACAAGAGTAAAGGTAATGACTTCGGGGCGGCCGCAGGGGCAGTCATCGGAACAGAAATAGCAGAAGAAGAAAGAAAAGGATCAAAAAATAAAGAAGGCGGGATCTTAGGGATGGCTGCCTTAGGGGGTTTTTTAGGGGCAATTTTATCTAATCTAAAACCAATAAGAGATCTTTTAAGTGTGATCGGGGGGATATTGCAAATCTTTTTAATGCCTGTTTTGATTTTATTAAAACCATTCCTTGTCTTATTTTTGAGATTAGGGCTTTTTTTGTATAAATTATTTAATAAATCAAAAAATGGAGACGGCCCGGTTAGCTCAAAATTGCAAGGTTTAAAAATGGACGATCAAACAGGAGGGCTTGCAGGAATATTCAGCAAGATTACAAACTTTGTGATAGATATATTAGGATTTTTTGGAGACATATTCTTTGGAATCGGATTTGCAATCGGAGACTTTTTATATAATTATGTGATTAGTCCAATCTCTAATTTAATAACAAATTTGATCCTTACAATTTCAGACGGAATTGTCAATGCA
>CAZJWE010000056.1:0-18219 GCA_964549265.1 uncultured Bacteroidales bacterium
AGCTAACTGTATTTCCAACACAACATATAAACTACGTTAAACTATATTTCAACCTTCATAAACAAATTGCAAGTTACCATTAAATTCGTGGTAGAACCATAAAATTTGGACAAATGATACGATTATGTTGCATTAAATATTATTTTTGGATCATAAATAATATAGACCGGCATACACTTTATGAAGATCGCAGTCAATACACGTTTGCTTATTAAAGATAAATTAGAAGGCATTGGATGGTTTACATTCGAGGTATTAAAAAGGATCACTCAACACCATCCTGAACATGAATTTATTTTTTTGTTTGACCGGAAGTATGATGACGAATTTATGTTTGCATCAAACATTAAACCGGTAATAGTAAATCCACCGGCACGCCATGCTTTTTTATTTTATATATGGTTTGAGATGATGCTCCCGAGTGTCTTCAAAAAAACAAAAGCAGATATGTTCCTGTCTACCGACGGCTATTTATCATTGAATTCATCCATCCCTTCATTGCCTGTTATACATGACCTGAATTTTGAACATTATCCTGACAACATTCCTTATTTTGCCCGGAAGCATTATCATTACTTTTTTCCAAAATATGCACAAAAAGCAACAAAAATAGCTACTGTATCGGAATACACAAAACATGATATTGTGAAGACATACCATGTTCCAAAAGAAAAAATTAATGTTGTATACAATGGGGCACATGAGGGATATAAACCGTTGAATAAAGATAGCATAGAGGCAACCCGTGAAAAATACTCCAATGGATGTCCTTATTATATGTATATAGGCTCCCTACATCCCAGGAAGAATATTCATCGCATGATGCAAGCATTTGAGTTATTCAAACAATCGGCAAATTCAAACATAAAACTATTAATAGCCGGAGAAAAAATGTGGGGTAAATATGATATAGAAAACCTTTATCAATCCTTACATTTCAAGGACGACATTGTGTTCCTGGGGCGATGCGCAGTAGAAGAACTACATGGCTTATTGGGAAGTGCTTTGTCACTCGTGTTTGTATCGTATTTTGAGGGGTTTGGCATCCCGGCCCTTGAATCAATGTATTGCGAAGTGCCTGTTATTGCGTCAAATGTGACATCAATACCTGAAATATGCGGTGATGCAGCACTGTATGCAGATCCTTATTCTGTTGATTCAATTAAAGATGCAATGATTGAGATGGCTGGCAATCATAAGCTCAGGAATGAACTTGTTCAAAAATCCCGGGCCCGGAGCAAATTATTCAGCTGGGATAAAACATCTCAACATATGTGGAATGTAGTGGAAGACGTTTTAAACACAGTATAATATGGCCTCTTTAGACTTGAAAAAGTATTACAGTGAAGATGTTATTGAAGCAGGATGCGATGAAGCAGGCAGAGGATGTATTGCCGGCCCTGTTTATGCTGCTGCTGTTATTTTTCCCAAAGATATTAATATTCCAGAATTAAATGATTCCAAACAATTATCAGAGAAAAAAAGGTATAAATTGAGAAGTGAAATTCAGGAAAAAGCCTTGCATTGGTCTGTTGCCTGGGTAGATAATCAAAGGATTGACCAGGTTAATATTTTAAATGCTGCTCATGAAGCAATGCATAAAGCCTTTGATCAACTGGCAGTGGGCCCGGAACATCTGATTATTGATGGCAACCGCTTTAAACCATATAAAAACATACCTCATACCTGCATTGTGAAGGGCGACTCGCAATATTTATCCATTGCAGCTGCATCTGTCCTGGCCAAAACCTACAGAGATGACCACATGCTTAAACTGCATAAAGAGTATGCAATGTATGGATGGAATCAAAACAAGGGGTATGCAACCTATAAACACCGGCTATCTGTGCTTCAACAAGGCATATCACCTTACCACCGAAGGTCCTTTAATCTGGATGCCATTCAGCTCAAACTCGATTTTTAACATGTTCTTTACGAGAGCTTTTGATATTGTGCATTGTAGTCTTTAATCACCTGTTCAATAAATTTAGCAGGGATATCTTCTGATCGAATGCCCATCTTCTGTTCAAATGCATCTTTTAATTTAACGATTAATTTAGAGGATGTTCCGGTATATTCATTTTTCTTTAAAAAATCAAGTGTTTCTTTTGCCGTATGGATGTCGTCAGTAGATAAATGTGTTACTTCCGGATATTTTATTTTGTAATCATCCGGTATTTCTGTGTATATTGAATGTCTTGAAAATTTATTTTTCATTCTGATTACAGTTGTGTTGGCTGCTAAATCACCAAGGCGTTTTCCTTTGCCATTTGTGATGATCATGATCACGGCTATTCCTCCAAACAAAAAAGAAACATCAACAATTCTGAATATCCATCGCAAAAAATATGATGTGAATCCCGGCCTGCTCCCGTCTGAATTCATTACTTTTATTTTCATGATTGTTTTGCCCAGGCTTTGCCCTTCCATGAATACCTCAAATAGAAGATGATAAGAAATTACAGGAAGGAATACAATAAACCAGTACAGGTAGCCGGAGCTTTTTGAGATTCCTGAAAACAATAGCATCATGATTAAATAGGCGCTCATAAATAAAAAATCGAGAAAAGTAGAAACGATCCGTTCTCCTACACTTGCAACAGGGTGCTCTATTTGAACGTTTTGAGCACTTGTAATAGATAAATTTTCCATTTTTTTAAATGTTTTAACATATTTTTATAAAGTATTTCTTATTTTAGGAGCATTAAAGATAAAACAAATATTTACGAAGTTACATGAAAGAAATCGTTTTTATACATAAAAACAAGAAAAAATGGGAACAATTTGAACAGGTTCTTCAGAAGGGATATAAAGTGGCTCCGGATGAGCTCAGTGCTTTATTCATCCAGCTGAATGAAGACCTGTCTTATGCCAGGACGTATTATCCCCGGTCGTCTATTAATTTATATTTAAATACCTTAACTCAAAAAGCGTATTCCATTATTTACCGTAACAAACCGGTTACAACCAATAAAATCATAAAATTCTGGAAGCATGATTATCCGTTGCTCTTCCATAGCATTCGCAAAGAAGTGTTGTATTCATTCTTTGTGTTTTTTATTGCAGCATTGATCGGTGTGCTTTCCACTCATTATGACCCTGATTTTCCACGCGTCATTCTAGGAGATCAATATGTGAATATGACCCTTGATAACATGGAGAAAGGAGACCCTATGGCTGTTTATAAACAGATGGATCAAATGCCAATGTTTTTGGGTATAAGCATGAATAATATTTATGTTTCATTCCTTGCTTTTTTATTTGGTTGTTTCACAGCACTGGGAACCGGGTTTCTTCTTTTACAAAATGGCATTATGGTTGGTACGTTTCAGTATTTTATGATCCAGAAGGGTTTTTTTGCTGAATCTGCAAGTACAATATGGATTCATGGTACATTGGAAATCTTCTCAATAATTGTTGCAGGAGCCGCAGGAATTGTGCTGGGCAACAGTATTGTCTTTCCAAAATCGTATTCAAGAGGTGTTTCCTTTAGAAAAGGGGCCTTGAAAGGCGGCAGGATTATTTTCGGGTTAATTCCTGTATTCCTTGTAGCCGGGTTTATTGAAGGGTTTATTACCCGGTATACACAAGCACCTTATATACTCAAATTACCAGTTATAATCTTATCTCTGTCTTTTATTATATACTATTATGTAATACTTCCTAATATATTAATGAAACAATTAAAAACCAAACATGATGGAAACACAAGTCCAATTTAAACAAGAACGCGATTTTGGTGAAATATTCAATGCAATTTTTGCTTTTATTCGCCAGGAACACAAGAAATTTGGCAAAATGCTTTTGTACCATGTTCTTCCTTTTTTATTAGTCATGGGCATTTTAACAGTAATAACCCAACGGGCAAACCTTAAAATAATTTCTCAGTCATATTATGATCAGAGCCCTATGGGAATGTTAGCGAGAATGAATATATATACATTCTTAACCGTCCTCTGGGCTTTGCTATCCCATGTTATCATCCTTTCCAATACATATAGTTATATCACTCTGTATGTAACTAAAGGGAAAGACGGATTTACTCTGAAAGAAGTATGGTCTATGGCTCAATCGAAGTTTCTTTTGGTTATAGGAGTTTCCATTGTTGTGGGGTTAATAGTAGCGTTTGGAACGCTTTTATGTATTATTCCCGGTATTTACCTTGGTGTATATTTAAGTTTGATTTTTGCCATATTATTCTATGAAAATCAAGGATTTAGTGAGGCTTTTTCGCGTTGTTTTGATTTGGTGAAACATAATTTTTGGAATACATTATTGGTTCTGCTTGTTGTATATGTCGTCGTTTATTTGATTACTATTGTTCTTTCTCTTCCTGCAATATTAATGGGAATAGGATCTGCGCTCACGTCCATTAAAGCAAATACCAGTGAAATAAATTTCTCATTAGGCCTTCTGATCTTAGATGCTTTTACTACAATCATTTCTTATTTGTTATTCACGGTTTCGTATATAGCCATCGCATTCCAGTATTTTAACCTGGTAGAAAAAAAGGAAAAACCTTCTTTAGAACAAAAAATAGAAAATATCAACCAATAAAGAGGTCTGCTTATATGATGTGTTGGAATTGCAGGATGTTGAATATGCGTTTGTTTATCGGGGTTGTCCTTTTTATTTTATTTAGAGGCGTATCTGCAGAAGAACCTACCTCGGGCATTGGCCGTCAACATAACCGGATAAAACTGAATAAAGATACACAGGATATTGAAGTACGCATGCCGGAAGACCGTTTTTTTGATTCTTACTATGACAATAAAGCCTATCAATATCATCAATCCGGGACATTTGAAGAAGGAAGGAATTTTTTTGAAACAATCTGGTACTGGCTTATGCGGATGTTGTCTAAAACCAGAGGTGTTTTCAAGGCGTTTCCTGTTGTATTCAGAATAATATTGGTAATCATTTCATTGGTTTTCCTCTATTTTTTAATTACAAAAACACGCATGTATAACCTTTTTTATTCACGAGACAAGACGGAGAATATTCCTGTGTATGAATTGGATGACGAACCCGGTGATGTTGACCTGGATGCATTATTCAAAGAAGAATATGCGAAAGATAATTTCCGGAACGCTATTCGCCTGCTTTATCTTAAGTTATTGAATGTGCTTGACAGCCATCATTTTATCATTTATTCAAAAGACAAAACCAACCGGGATTATTTAAAGGAATTGAAACCGGATACAATCCGGGCAGAATATCAAAATGCAGTAAGAATATATGAATATGTATGGTATGGGCATTTTTTGATAAATAAAAATGATTGCGACCGCTTTATTCAGGATTATGAACACTTATTCAAGATGGTGAATGAATAAAAAATATATCTATAGTATACTTATATTAGGGCTTTTTACATTGCTGGTGCTGGCAGAGCATTTTGCCCCAAAGCCGGTGAACTGGGATTATCATTTCAGTGCTTCAAAAAAAATCCCTTATGGATGTAAGGTGTTAAAAGATATGCTCCCAAATGTATTCTACGATACAAAAATTACAACAAACAATCAATCATTATACCCGAATTTGGATGTTGACCATATGGAACAAACAAACCTCATATTCATTACTCGTTTTTTTAATGTAACATCATTGGATTGTGAAGCCTTGTTAAACCATGTCGAAAACGGCAATCATGTATTCATTTCAGCAATTCGTTTTGATGGCATCTTTGCTGATACACTCAATATTAAATCGGGACATTTGCCCAAATCCATTGAATCAATCACTCAATCCTCCGTAAATTCATCTGTTTTGCACTTTGTTAATCCTGCCCTTAAAAAAGATACAGGGTATTATTTTTCAAAGCACTTACCAATTAATTATTTTAGTTCATTCGATACAGCCAACACTGTAATATTGGGTACAGACAGCAGAAAGTTGGTTAATTTTATCAAGATTAAATATGGAAAAGGATGTTTCTATCTGCATAGCCAACCTTTGGTTTTTACAAATTATCATCTTTTATACAGTAATTATGAATATTCATCTGCTGCTTTGTCTTATTTGCCTTTACAAACGACTGTATGGGACGAATATTATAAACCATTTAAGGCCAATGTTCGCACCCCATTGAGATTCATTCTCCTGAATCCCCCGCTTAAAACAGCTTACTTGCTGACATTACTTGGCATCATTTTGTATATGATATTTGAAGGAAGGCGGAAACAACGAAAAATTCCGATTCTACAGCCACCCAGAAATGATTCTGTTGATTTTATTAAAACGGTAGGGAAATTATTTCTGCATAATCATGACCATAAAGACATCGCATTGAAAAAATTCAATTACTTCAATGAGTATGTCCGCTCAATGTACTATTTGTCTACGAATAACGTTGATTTTAGTTTTTACGATGCCCTTTCGCAAAAGTCTAATGTAGATATAGCAATTATTCAGGATATTTATGATACGGCAGCAAAGATCAAGTCAGCAGACCAAATATCAAAAGAACAACTCAGAATTTTATATAAAAAAATTGAAACCTTTTACACAAAATCAACCTAAATATTTATGGAAAACGAGAAATTATTTGAAAACCGGATTGACATTACTCCATTGCAGGATAAAATTGCTCAATTAAAACAAGAAATCGGCAAAGTCATTGTCGGGCAGGATGAAATGATTAGTCAACTGATCACTGCGATTTTAACAAACGGGCATGTGTTAATTGAAGGAGTGCCAGGTATCGCTAAAACACTTTCGGCGAAATTGGTTGCCAGAACGATATCTGCTGGTTTTTCGCGTATTCAGTTTACACCTGACCTGATGCCATCGGATATCATTGGAACCACTGTTTACAATAATGGAAAAGGGCAGTTTGAATTCAACAAGGGGCCTGTGTTTTCCAATATCATTTTAATCGATGAGATCAACAGGAGTCCGGCCAAAACCCAGGCAGCGCTGTTTGAAGTAATGGAGGAACGCCAGGTCACTGTAGATGGCACCACGTACCCGATGAATGAGCCATTCCTTGTATTTGCCACACAGAATCCGATCGAACATGAAGGGACGTATCGTTTACCCGAAGCACAAATAGACCGTTTTTTGTTCAGGATCAAAATCACGTATCCGACGAAAGAAGAAGAATGCAGCATATTAATGAATGCTGACAAGCGGGAGTTGAAAAAAGAAGAAGACCTGGTCAATCCTGTATTATCTGTGAATGATATTATTGGCTTTCAGAAAACAGTACAATCCATTCACATAGAACCCAATCTAATCAGGTACATTGCGGAGATCATTCATACAACCCGCAACCATCCTTCATTGTTTCTGGGAGGCTCTCCACGTGCATCATTAAATATTTTGATTTCTTCAAAAGCCTATGCTGCAATTCAGGGACGGGATTTTGTAACACCCGAAGATATTCACAATGTTTTGTTTCCGGTGTTGAACCACAGATTGTATTTAACACCTGAGAAAGAACTTGAAGGCAGCTCTATTGAACAAGTCATTGCTGATATTGTTAAATCTGTTGAAGTCCCTAAATAGTGTTTGTCTCTTATGTAACTACTTTCCCAAAGTTCGGTTTATTTATGTTGCCACGAAAAATAAAATACACAAAAAATTTTGAAAAAATTTAAACAAATATTTACAACAGAGCGGTTATATCTTGCTATAATTGCTGTAATTCTTTTATTTATAGCGGGTTTTTATTTTGAATTTATCTGGGTCATCGCCAAAATCGCACTGATGTCTTTCGGGTTACTGTTATTTATAGATATTTCCCTGCTGTTTTTTACAAAAGAGAAAATTTTGATATCAAGAGAATTACCGAATAAATTCTCAAATGGTGACGATAATATTATTGAGATACATATAAAAAACCAGTATAGATTGCCTGTATCCCTTAAAATTATTGATGAAATTCCTGTTCAGTTTCAAATCAGGGATTTTCAAATCAGCACTTTGTTGAAAGCGGGTGAAGAAAAACGCATGCAATACACATTAAAGCCTTTACAGCGTGGTGAGTATGAGTTTGGGAAAGTCAAAGCCTATACAACTTCATATTTAAAGTTGATTTGCAGGCGGTTCACCAATGTACAGGAAAAAGTTACAGTTCCTGTTTATCCATGTTTTTTAAGAATGCATCAATACAGATTGCTGGCCTTTACCAACCGGCTTACCGAAGTAGGGGTCACTAAGGTGCGAAAGATCGGGCATCATACAGAATTCGAGCAGATTCGCAATTATGTTAAAGGCGATGAATTCCGCACCATCAACTGGAAAGCTACGGCCAGAAGGGCTAAACTCATGGTGAACCAGTATATGGATGAACGTTCGCAACAAATATACAATATCATAGACATGGGGCGGACAATGAAAATGCCATTTGAAGGCATGACATTGCTCGATTACGCCATTAATGCTTCACTTATCATTTCGGATACTGTGTTGTACAAATATGACAAATCAGGATTAATCACATACAATACAACCATCAATACATTTTTGCCGGCTGAGCGGAAAAATAATACAATGAATCAGATCATGGAAGCCCTTTACAACCAAACGACGGGTTTTGATGAATCTTCATTTGATTTATTGTATACGAAGATCAAACGCAGCATATCACACAGGAGCCTGTTGGTTTTATATACCAATTTTGAGTCATTAACCTCTCTGAGACGGCACTTGCCTTACCTGATCAAACTGGCATCTGTACACCTGGTATTGGTGGTGATTTTTAAAAACACAGAAATACAAAAACTAACCGGTGTTCACGCTAAAAAAATAGAAGATATTTATATTCAAACTATTGCGGAGAAATTTATGTATGAGAAAAAGCTTATTGCCAAAGAATTGCAAGCTTATGGTATTCAAAGCATACTTACAGAACCCGGTGACTTAACCATCCAACTGATCAATAAATATTTGACTATGAAGAGTAGAGGGATATTATAAATAGTTTATTAATCTTTTAAAACTTTAGAAGTTATGAAAAAAATTAGCAAATGCAAACACTGAAACATTTTAAAAAACAATTTCTATTAACACCGGTTCTATTTGTACTGCTCATAAGCGGATGTGACAACATGCAGGAAGTCCCCATGGAGAAATTTAGAGGAACATGGGAAATTCAGAAAAATGCAATGTTCAACGGCATTCAAATATCCATTGAAAAAGAATACAAGCAAATGACAGGCAGGGTAGTTCAACTGAATGAGAATAAATATGTCAATCAGTTTCTGGAACCCGGTGATATTTGGATATCCAATATTCTAAGGGCATCTAATTTTGAATTCAGAATAGTTGAAAAAAGGCTTGCCTGGCCTTTATTTATTCAGTATGATTTACCATCCGCACAGGAATATAAAGTCACATTCAGCGGGAATGACACAATCAAAATGGATAATAAAATACTGGTGAGGATTAAGTGAATCATTGATTATAAAACAAATAATTTTAAAATCAATATTTTAAAATTTAAGAATGTCTGAAAATCTGCGAAAATTGTATCAATGTTGGCATAATTTTTTCATGATAATATTTAGAAAAATGATTGTTGAACATTAAAAATACTTTATTATGGCACTACATTTTGATAAATATGCACATGAAGGAAATGAATTTATCCATCATTTGGCTAAAGAACTAGGTCATCAGGATAATATTGGACAGACAGGTATTATTCTCAGGGCCGTATTACATGCGTTCAGAGACCGTATCACAGTGAGTGAATCGCTTAGTTTTGCAGCACAATTGCCCATGTTTTTAAAAGCAATATACATGGACAATTGGAAATATAAAGAAAAACCTGAACGTATCAGGACAATGGATGAATTTGCCAAATATGTTGAGGAAGAGCAGGCAAAATATGGTGAATCGCAGTTTAACTGGGAAAAATCAACAACCGAAATCATTGAAATTGTCTTGAGCACATTAAGAAAACGATACCTGTCAGAAGGTGAATTGGAAGACGTATATGCCCAGCTTCCTGAAGATATTGAGCAGGTACTTCGCCATGAGGTGAAAACATAAGTGGGTAAGGGGGGATTTGGTTTAAAATTCCCTGGATTGAATTGAATTCAGGGAATTATTTAATTTTTAAAAACAGCTTATCATTTTCGCTTTATTTGCTGATAAATTTATCATCCAATACCTTAAGCAATTGTCTCGGACTGATATTTGTGTGTATCTTACCTGCTTCGGCAATGGATATCTCACCGCGTTCTTCTGAAATGACAATGACGAATGCATCTGTGCTTTCGGTAATTCCAATTGCTGCCCTGTGTCGCATGCCAAAATAAGGAGGAAGGTTGACATTTGCAGATACCGGCAAAATACACCGGGCTGCATAAATTCTATCACCAATGATGATGACAGCTCCGTCGTGCATGGGGCTTTTATATGCAAAGATGCTTTCGAGCAAGCGGTTGGATGTTTCTGCATTGATGATATCTCCTGTTTCTGCATACATTTTTAACTGCGATTTTCGAGCTATCACAATCAGTGCGCCAACATAATTATTGGACATGTTAATACAACCTTTAACAATTTCTTTGGATTTAATATCTGTTGTTGAACGTATATTGAACGAAACCAGTTTTTGAAGCGAGTACCGTCTGTTGGTGAAATATTGATTGCCAACCATTAATAAAAAACGACGTATTTCCTGCTGAAAAACAATGATCAGGGCAATTACACCAGCACCAATAACCTGACCTAAAATGGAACTTAATAATTCCATATTCAGGGTCTTCACTATTAACCAGAAAAGATAAATGGAAAATATACCAATGAATATATTGATGGCCACAGTGCCTTCAATCAATGTATAAATCCTGTACATCAGGTAGGCGACTAATAAAATGTCAAGAATATCAAGTATCCTGATACTAATGAACCCCGGAATCATACAAAGTTGACTTGCTAATACTTCTGCTATCATAAATACAAATTTAGGAAAAGTTTACAAAAGAGCAGTGAGTTATTATGCATTTACACGGAATTTATTCATCAACACGATTGTTTCCCGTGCTTGCTTTACATCATGAACCCTCAGGATATTCACGTTTTTAAGTAGAGCGAGTGTGTGCAAAACAGTGGTGCCGTTCAATGCGTTATCCGGATCAGTACAAAGGGTTTTATATATCATGGATTTTCTGGACAGGCCAATCAAGACCGGAAGCTCAAAAAAATTGAAGACATCGAGATTCCTGAGCAATTCATAGTTTTGATCTATGTTTTTGCCAAAACCAAACCCCGGGTCAATGATTATATCTTTTACTCCCGATAATTTCAAAATCCTTATTTTCTCTGAAAAAAAATAAACAACCTCTTTTAGCAGATTATCATAATGTGCCATATTGTGCATATTTTGTGGAACGCCTTTCATGTGCATCATGATATACGGAATGTTTAACCTGGCAATGGTGTTAAACATATTATCATCCATATTCCCGGCAGAAATATCATTAATGATATCAATTTCATAATCTTTTACCATATCTTTAGCGATGGAGGCTCTGAATGTATCAAGAGAGATAATAGCATCAGGAAAATGTTTTTTTATGACTTCAATAGCCGGGATAATTCTGGAGCGTTCTTCTTTTTCTGAGATGTTTTTTGCTCCGGGCCTTGAAGAATAGCCGCCGACATCAAGGATGTCAACCCCATCTTCTATATGGATACTGGCTTGTTGTAAAATTTGTTCTTTTGTTACAGTTCTTCCCCCATCATAAAAAGAATCAGGTGTGATGTTGATAATTCCCATGATTTTGGGAGAAGATAAATCATATAATTTCTTCCTTATATTTATATGCTGTTTTTTTGAAAAAAATGTATCTTTACTTCGTTGCATAGGATGTATAATAAAAATCCAAAAATAATAAAAAAACAGAGCGCTTTTACGTTCAACTGAAGAAGATCAGAGAATGATTTTAAATTGAAATTATTTAATATGAGTTTATTAGTAGTAGAAGGATTGGATGGATCCGGTAAATCAACACAAGTGAAATTATTGAAAGAGTATTTTACGAAACAGGATATCCCATTCCGGTACATACACTTTCCGCGCACAGAAGACGGCGTTTTTGGTGACATGGTGGCACGTTTTCTCCGGGGCGAATTTGGCGATTTAAGCCAGGTGAACCCATATATCATTGCATTGCTTTATGCAGGAGACCGGTGGGACTTTAAAGATACATTGAACCAATGGCTTAATAAAGATATTTTGGTGTTGGCAGACCGGTATGTTGTTTCAAACATTGCTTTTCAGTGTGCTAAACTAACTCAACAGGAAGAAAGAAAAAAGCTGAAAGAATGGATTGAACATCTTGAATATGAATATTATCAAATTCCTCAACCCACATTGAATTTGTTTTTGGATGCACCCATTGCTTTTGTTAAAGAAAAACTCAATAACTCAAGGCAGGGTGATAACAGGGGATACCTAAAAGGAAAAGAAGATATCCACGAATCGGATATCTCATTTCAGGAAAAAGTAAAACAAATGTACCTGTGGCAATGTGAAACAAATGCAAAAACCCTTAAAATACAGTGCAACCAAGATGAACACACCATGTTGCCCCCGAAAGTTATTTTTGAGAAAATTTGTCATACATTAAAAGAAAATGCTATTATTTAGTGTTTTCCTATAATAACAAGTTGATTTTTAGGTTATCTTTAATGAAGGTCAAACATTTTTTAGCATGAAGAGAATCCTTGTTTTGGGCATATTATTGTTTATTAGTAGCGTAAACGCCTACTTACAAAAACCTCCTGTCGTTCATTCGATAACTGTTGATCCTGCAACAGATGATGTGAGTTTTGACTGGGAACCCAGTCCTTCTTCAAATATTGAGAAATATAAGGTGACCTATCCGTTAGGTGGTGGTAGTTATAATTATTTAAATGAGGATGACCCGATTTTGGGATATGATACATTGTACACATTTCAAATTGACAAAACCCTGCAAAGGTCTTATGCACTGCAAGCTTTTGACTCATCAGGGGGGTATAGTGGCAACTCCGGTTTTCACAGGCCAATGGTTCCTTCGTTGCACTATGATACCTGCCGTTCTGCATTGAATATATCCTGGAATCCTTATGTTGGATGGGAAAATGGCGTGGCTGAATATCAAATATATGATTTTTATACACATAACCTCATAGATGTCACAGATACAACGTTCTATGTTTATTTAAATGCCTCAATTAATACACATTATGCATTTTACATTAAGGCTGTAAGTAACGATTTGTATGAATCAACATCATTTAAAGCAGAACAATATATCCGCATGCCCAGAATACCGGACACCCTGTTTTGCGCTGTTTCTGTTGTAGATGAAGCTGCAGTACTGGATTTTACCATTGACCCCAATGCTGAAATTAATCAATATCATTTGTTACGCTCTAATTTATATGCAAACGGATTTGAGAAGATAAAAGAATTCAACAATATAGAGAATCATTTTACATATACAGACAATACAATAGATGTAACCTCAGGAGTATTTTATTATAAGCTCGCTGCTGTAAATATATGCGGGAAAGAAGTGAGATATTCTGCACCCGCCAATAATATTTTACTAACGGCAGAAAACAACAATTACACAAATGCACTGGTTTGGAATCAATATAAGCCCAATATTTTTCCGGCAAAAGATTATACTATTATCAGAACTATAGGTCAAGATACACAGGAATTGGAGAGCAGCTATGCTGAAACGTATTATATTGATGATTTTGAGTCTCTTAGTTATAATGATAAAGAGGATGCATTTTGTTATTACGTTACAGCAACTGACTCAAATCATCTGGGGCAAACCGGTGTGTCCTCTAATCGGACCTGTACTTCTGTAATGCCTAAAATACATATACCCAATGCGATTACACCAAATGGAGATGGAAAAAATGAGGCCTTCAGTGTTTATTTTGATTTTATTCCTAAAACTTTTTTATTGATTATATACAACAGGAAAGGAGTGAAGTTATTTGAAACAAAAGACCCCCTTGATCCGTGGGATGGCACCTTCAATGGAGCCAGGGTTGAAGAGGGCGTATATGCATATTCTTTGTACATCGTTACATCAGGTGATGAGGTGATAGATAAATCAGGACATATAACAGTGTTTTATCCATAATAAATTTGCAGTAAAACATACTTAAAAAATAGTTTAATTCGTATAATAAATAGTAAATTTGGTATGAATTTCATTCTTACTTTGTGCATTTCTCTTTTTTTGAAAAAAAAATATACATTTAAACAAATAAATATATATATAAATGTATATTTAAAAGTATTTTTTTTATTTTGTGAATTTTATAACAATTAAAGGATGCTCGCAATTCCTGAAATAAAAGAAGCCATTGTGCATGAATATTACAAAGAGTTTGCTGATGATTGTGATCAATACTTTAATCAGCAAGACAGGGAATTGGTGCATCAAGCCTTTATATTTGCATACAATGCCCACCAGGGGGTCAAAAGAAAGTCCGGCGAGCCATATATTATTCATCCGATAAAAGTTGCCCAGATTGCAATCAAGGAAATTGGACTGGATGCAAAAGCCATATCTGCAGCACTTCTTCATGATGTTGTAGAAGATACTACATACACAATCGAAGATATTAAGAATAAATTTGGAGAAAGGATTGCTGTACTGGTTAATGGGCTCACCAAAATATCAGAAGTGTTTAACACCCAACATTCTTTACAGGCTGAGAATTTCAGGCGCCTGATTCATACACTGTCAAATGATGTTTATGTAATCCTTATTAAACTGGCCGACCGGTTGCATAATATGCGAACCCTCGATTCATTGCCTAAACATAAGCAATTAAAGATTGCAGGTGAAAGTATTTATTTATTTGCGCCTATAGCATACAGGCTCGGTTTTTTTTCAATCAAAAGAGAGCTTGAAGATTTAAGCATAAAATACAGATACCCTGAAGTATATGAGGAGATAAAATCTAAAATTGAAAGCAGGGAAAAAACCAGGAAATATTTTATAAGCAACTTTGTAAGTCCGTT
This sequence comes from uncultured Bacteroidales bacterium, assembly GCA_964549265.1. Taxonomy (GTDB): domain Bacteria; phylum Bacteroidota; class Bacteroidia; order Bacteroidales; family JBBRXJ01; genus CAYMKE01. Next base: position 14,999 of record CAZJWE010000056.1, read on the forward strand.
AAAAACCAGGTTTGAAGAAGAAAATTACACATATTACATTGACCGTGAACCCCGCTCGATTTATACTATCTGGCACAATATGCAGGATATGGGTATGTCGTTTGATGAGATTTATGACCTTATCATCATCACCATTGTCTTTAAACCCAAACCAGATATTCCTGAAAAAGCGCAATGTTGGAATATCTATTCTATGATCTCCGATTTTTATATGCCCAAACCCGATAAAATATATGACTATGTCACCAAACCCAGAGCCAATGGATATGAGTCGCTTCATGCAACATTCATGGGCCCTGACGGGAAATGGGTTGAAGTGAGAATACGATCTGAAAGAATGCAGGAAATAGCCAAAAGAGGGTTGGCAGCTTCGTTGAAATACAAAAGCGAAGAAGAAGAAAGTGAATTGATCAAGTGGATAAGTAAGGTCAAAGAATTGTTTGAAAGTTCTGCTGATGATCCTTCGGAATTCATGGATGAATTTAAGATGAACCTGTTTTCTGCTGAAATAGTTATATTCACGCCTAAAGGGCATATTATAACACTACCCCAGGATTCGATAGTATTAGACTTTGCTTATGAAATCCACACAGATATAGGCGATAAAGCCATTGCTGCTAAAGTCAACCACCAGCTTGTCCCTTTAAACCACAAACTAAGAAATGGCGACCAGGTTGAGATATTAACATCCGGCAATAAAAGTTCGTTGAATGAAGAGTGGTTAGATGAAGTTGTTACGGCAAAAGCAAAAACTAAGATCAAAAAAAACATCAATAATGAATATAAGAAGACCAATAAATTAGGCAAAACGCACCTTAACAAAAAACTCGAGGAGTTGGATATCCCTATAGATAATAACCTGTATCGAAAGTTATTGTATGTGTATAATGTGAAATCCAAAAAAGAACTCTTCTCAAAAATAGGAGAGGGGAGTATACAATTGGATAATATTAAAAAAGAATTGAAAAAGAAACGAAGAAATAAATGGATTCGTTACTGGGAGTTGCAGATATCACGGTCAAAAAACAAACGTAAAGTGTTAAAAAGCGACATTTCTACAAAAGGTACAATACAAAATCAAAATCAAATCATTATTGATAATGCAACAGATCATCAAAAAAATTCATATAACATTGCCAATTGCTGCAAACCTATTCCCGGGGATGAAGTAATTGGCTATCTTGTGTCACCGAATCAGGTGGTGATCCATAAAAGTAATTGTTCAAAAGCAGTGCGCCTGATGTCCCAAAAAGGAAATCAGATCATTGAAGTGAAATGGAGAACAAGTAAATTGCTTTCTTTCCTGGTTCGCATTAACATAAAAGGGATTATCAAAACAGGTATCTACAGTAATATAACTTTATTATTGTCTGAACAACTTTCTATTAATATACGCTCAATTAATTTTGACAGCTATGACGGATTATTTGAAGGAAATATTGATCTATATGTACATAATACAAAAGATGTTAATAATTTGATTGGCGATATATTAGAAGTTAAAGGAGTGGAATCAGTCAACAGGGTTGAATTGGAAGAATAAATTCAATTGAACATGAAATTTCATAAATTATTCAATTTAAACATAATATGGAACAAGATATTAACAAAACAATAAAAGACGTATTCACAGATTATCTTGAAAAAAATGGATACCGTAAAACGCCCGAACGTTATGCCATTTTAAATGAAATATACTCATTGAATGATCATTTTGATATTGAGACACTATATGGTTTAATGAAAGAAAAAAAATACAGAATCAGCAGGGCGACATTGTATAATACAATTAACTTGTTGATAGAAAGTAAGCTAATCATTAAACATAAATTTGACAATCATAATTTTTATGAACGTAAATACGAGATTGATAAACATGACCATATCATTTGTGAAACGTGTGGTAAAATATTAGAATTTCAAAATAACAACTTACAGGAAATCCATTCTTCAATTACAAAGGAACATGAATTTGATGTGCATTATCATCTGTTATACTTATTTGGAACATGCAAAGATTGCAAAGAAGCCTGAACAACCTGATATGTAATCAACGAAAAACACGGCTGCTTATGGATATGCAAGAAAATAATGATTTTTTTGCTCATAATATTGATTGCAAAAGGCTTTTTTATTCAACGGACTGCTTCCTTTTATCCAGTTTTTCATTAATGTGATATGCAGTCCTAAATCATCTACCAGTAAATCATACATTTTTTCAGGAGTCGCATGATAATACTCGGATGCACCAAGCCCAAATTCAAATATGATGTATGGGCGGTTTGCTTTAATGATTGATTTACCGCCAGATAACACAGATAGTTCACCACCTTCCACATCAATTTTAATCAGATCAACAGGTATATCTTTTTGAATCTGATTATCCAATGTATCTTTTTTTACTTGCAAACGCTTTATGTTGGGGTTTTTAATATTGTATTTACGTTGAACTATGCCACTGTAAGACGGTGCGTTCATGACATATTGGTAATCGGAAGTGCCGTGTGTATCTGATAATGCTATTTGTCTGATCTCACAAGGGGTATGTTGGTATTTCTTTTTCAGGGCTTCGGCAAATTCAGGGATTGGTTCAAATCCAACATGCTTCCCTTGCGGAGCATATTTTCTCATCAAATCCAATATCTCACCTTTAAAACATCCAATGTCAATGCAGTTGCTATCTGTTTTAAGGATTCGCTGCATCAGGGTTTTGGTCTGCCTGTCATATTGCTGGTTTTTTGTTATGTTAATCCCGAGAAAGGTAAGTAACTGTTTTGCTGAATTTTTAATAAAGCGCTTGATCATGTGTTTTTTTTGGATGGCAAATGTAAACAATTTATTTATTAGTTCATCTGTCATTATTGAGTTTATGATGTATGAAATTAATAAAATTCGATATTATTCACTTATTCGACTAATTTTGGAACAAAGTAAAATTGGGGTGGTTATGATATATTTTATGGGCTGAAAGCCCTAATTATTTCAACCCGATGGCAACGCCTCGGGACATAACATCAGAACCTAAATACGCCCTGAAAGGGCAGGTTAAATTAGTTATCAATATTGGTATTGAATTATTATCTTTAATTATTGATCCCATGTAAGCCAATAGCTCTTTATTTGTTTCGCTTAAAATCACAGGACTATTGTACTTCTTATGGCAAATTATATGAACCGAGCCATGACAAATTTTTTGACACACATTGCGCCAAGCAAAGCCC
>CAZJWE010000057.1:0-18129 GCA_964549265.1 uncultured Bacteroidales bacterium
CACATATAAACTATTTTTCCAACCCCATAAATAAATCGCAAATTACCATTAAATTTGCAATAGCACCCAAAAGATTATAAACTATGCCATAGCCACTACTGCAATACTTACAGTCACATCTTCTTGTTTAGTAATTGTTAATGCACATGACTCCAGTGTTGCACCTGTTGTAATTACATCATCTACTAATAACACATGCTTTCTTTTTAAACACGATTTATTCTGTAATTCAAACACATCTTTAATATTTTCCCATCGTTCATACCTGCTTTTTTTTGTTTGGGTTTTAGTATTCACTGTTCTGTATAAAAGGTTTGTCATGACAGGTTTTTTTAAAATTCTGCCTACTCCGTTTGCAATGATTTCGCTTTGATTATATCCTCTTTGTATACGTTTTGTTTTATGTAAAGGAACTGGTATAATAATATCTATATCCCGGATTGGGGAGTGCAATAATTCATTTCCTAATTGTTTTCCCAAAAAAATACCGATTTCTTTTTGGCCATTATATTTTAGTTGATGGATTAAATTCCTGTATTTGCTTCCGCGCGAAAAATAATAATGTGCCATTGCATATTGAATGTCTATGCGGCCCCAAAACATTCGTGTTACTTGATTATCAGTATAATTTTTGAATTTTACCCGCGGAATATCATACATGCATGGAATGCAGATGCAATGCTCGTTTTTAACCAGCCTGTTACCACATGTTAAGCAGATAGCAGGAAAAAATAAATGTATAAAATCTTGGAATAGATCAATGATTTTCACTATTATTTAAGTTTTATATTATGATTTTTAAACCTCCAAAATAAACAAAAATCTACTTTTATGATATTTATATATGCGAATAGAGCGGATATAAGTAAATTTAAATGCTGTTCGCATTCCTGTTTTGCTTAAATATCTGAAAATAAATCAAATTTGCCTGTTGAAAACCTATGATTAAAATTGATTAATTATTATTATCTTTGAACGCTGGTTTAATGAATTAACATGCAATGATCTAACACCTTACAGAGCACCATTTTTATGTATGTTTGATACATTAAAATTTTAATACAATAATTAATAAAATAATACACGCAAGAATAATGAATATGGAACATTCGGTCAAGAAAGTCATTTTATTGGGGTCAGGAGCATTGAAGATTGGTGAAGCTGGGGAGTTTGATTATTCGGGTTCTCAGGCATTAAAAGCATTAAGAGAAGAAGGAATTACATCCATCCTGATTAATCCGAATATAGCTACTGTTCAAACATCTGAAGGAATAGCAGATAAAATCTTTTTTCTTCCTGTGACTCCATATTTTGTTGAGAAAGTAATCCAAAAAGAAAACCCTGATGGAATCCTTTTATCATTTGGGGGCCAAACAGCTTTAAACTGTGGAACAGAACTTGAACGAACCGGCATATTAAAAAAATACAATGTAAAGGTGCTGGGAACTCCTGTGAAATCTATAATGGATACAGAAGACAGAGATTTGTTTGTAAACCGGCTTAATGAAATCAATGTTAAAACGCCCAAAAGTATTGCTGCTACATCTGTTGAAGAAGCCATAGAAGCAGCCGACAAACTGGGCTACCCGATTATTATAAGAGCAGCTTTTACGCTTGGGGGGCAAGGCAGTGGATTTTGCTCTAATACAGAGGAGTTGAAAGAACTTGCATCATCCGGATTATCATATACCAATCAAATACTCATCGAAGAATCTTTAAAAGGATGGAAAGAAGTAGAATACGAAGTAGTCAGGGATCAATATGATAATTGTATCACGGTGTGTAACATGGAAAATTTTGACCCCTTGGGTATTCATACCGGAGAAAGCATTGTTGTGGCTCCTTCTCAAACGCTTTCTAACAGCGAATATCATAAGTTAAGGATGCTATCCATTAATATTATCAAACATTTGGGCATCATTGGTGAATGCAATATTCAGTTTGCATTGGATCCTCATTCAGAAGATTACAGGGTTATCGAAGTCAATGCCCGTTTATCGCGTTCAAGTGCTTTGGCTTCAAAGGCTACAGGATATCCACTGGCATTTGTAGCGGCTAAATTAGGCTTAGGATATGGACTATATGAATTAAAAAATTCCATCACCAAAACCACTTCTGCTTTTTTTGAACCGGCTCTTGATTATATTGTCTGCAAAATACCCCGCTGGGACCTGGATAAATTTACAGGCGTTTCAAAGAACCTGGGGAGCAGCATGAAAAGCGTGGGCGAGGTGATGTCCATAGGCCGTTCGTTTGAAGAAGCCATCCAAAAAGGATTGCGGATGATTGGGCTTGGCATGCACGGATTCATAGGAAATAAAGAGCTTGAAAGTGATAATATTGAACAGGAACTCACACAGCCAACCGATGTAAGAATATTTTTTATTGCTCAGGCATTTGAAAAAGGATATACTGTAGATCAAATATATGAGCTAACAAAAATTGATAGATGGTTTTTATTGAAATTAAAAAACATCATTGATACAAAAGATGAATTGGAGAAGTATGATTCGCTTGCAAAAATACCTGATGACCTGCTGTTACATGCCAAAAAAGACGGTTTTTCCGATTTCCAAATTGCCAGGCTCGTGATAAATCCCGAAGATGAAGGAATGGGCGAAGGCCTTATTCAAGTAAGGGATGAAAGAAAAAAACGAAATATTGTTCCTTTTGTAAAACAAATAGACACACTGGCTGCAGAATATCCTGCACAAACCAATTATTTATATCTTACTTATCATGGAAGTGAACATGACATTGAATTCTTTCATGATAACCATTCTGTAATTGTTCTTGGGTCAGGAGCTTACCGTATTGGCAGCAGCGTTGAATTTGACTGGTGCAGTGTGAGCGCAGTCAATACCATCAAAAAACAAAACTACCGTTCGATTATGATCAACTACAACCCCGAAACGGTGAGTACAGATTATGATGTGTGTGACCGTCTTTATTTCGATGAACTATCCTTTGAGCGGGTGATGGACATAATTGACCTTGAAATTCCCAAAGGGGTGATCCTTTCAACCGGAGGGCAAATACCGAATAACCTGGCTATGCGGCTGCATAAGCAAAATGTTCATGTATTGGGAACTTCGCCTACATCAATAGACAATGCCGAAAACAGGCATAAATTCTCTACAATGCTCGATCAATTGGGTATCGATCAACCACAATGGAAAGAAATGACCAATATTGAAGATATTTATAAATTTGTAGAAAAAGTAGGATTTCCCGTATTGATCAGGCCCTCATATGTCTTGTCCGGTGCAGCCATGAATGTTGTTTCCAATAAAGAAGAACTCGAACGTTTCCTGAAACTTGCTGTAAAAGTTTCAAAACAATATCCTGTTGTGGTTTCTGAATTCATTGAAGAAGCAAAAGAAATTGAAATAGATGCCGTGGCCAAAGAAGGCGAAATGATTGCTTATGCCATTTCCGAACATGTTGAATTTGCGGGTGTACATTCCGGAGATGCCACAATGGTATTCCCCCCTCAAAAATTATATTTTGAAACGATCAGGAGAATTAAAAAAATCGCCAAACAAACAGCTAAGGCCCTAAAGATCACAGGACCTTTCAACATGCAATTCCTTGCAAAAGACAATCATATTAAGGTAATAGAATGCAATCTACGTGCTTCAAGAAGTTTTCCTTTTGTGTCAAAAATACTCAAATCCAATCTTATTGAAATCGCAACAAAGGTTATGCTGGGAATGGATGTGGAAAAACCCAGTAAATCAATTTTTGATCTGGACTACCTGGGCATTAAAGCACCGCAGTTTTCGTTTTTCCGCTTGCAAAAGGCAGACCCGGTTTTGGGTGTTGACATGTCTTCTACCGGAGAAGTAGGCTGCCTGGGTGAAAATTATTATGATGCCATATTAAAATCCATGCTTTCTGTAGGTTACAAATTACCACAGAAAAATATCTTGTTGTCTACCGGCCCAACCCGCTCAAAAGCAGATTTATTAGAAAGTTGTAAACTCTTGGTTGAAAATGGTTACCATTTATATGCAACCAAAGGAACACACGATTTCCTTTCATCCAATGATGTGGATTCTACATTATTATACTGGCCGGACGAGAAAAGCAATCCGAATACATTGGATTATATAAAAACAAAAAAAATTGACCTGGTTATTAATATTCCTAAAAATTTATCTAAAGACGAATTGGATAATGATTACAGGATTAGAAGGACGTCCGTAGATTACAATATTCCATTAATTACAAACGCCCGGTTGGCAAGAGCTTTTATTAATGCGTTTACTCAAATAAACATTGATGATTTGACCATCAAAAGCTTAGACGAGTATTAACCTTAAAATTAAGTATATGAACCGAGGCATGACAAATTTTTTTACACACACGAGCATGATTATTAAGAAGCTACTTGGTTTGCTCAAAGTCAATAGGTTAAACTCATGGCGAGCTCCATATGACCTTTGAAAAATAAAATAAAAACATATGAACCGAGCCATGACAAAATTTTTGACACACACCCACATGATTATTAAAATCTACTTAGATTGCATTAAGTCAGCAAATTAAACTCATGGCGAGCTCCATATGACCATTGAAAATCAAATTATAAACATATGAAAACAATACACTTTAAAAAAGCAATACTTTCTCTATCATTAATGGTTGCTCTACTTGGTTCCGGCAATGCTCAATTTATGAATTCGTCAAGGATATTGGAAGAAAGCTATTTTTCATTGGCTTTAGAGCCTGTATACCTTGTTGAAAGTTCCGACATCATGTTGAATGTTTATGGTGCGTTAGGGCTTGACTCAAAAATAGACCTTGGAATTAGATATGGTATCAATGGTGGCGATTATTTTGGTGCACAGGTAGAATGGGGATTGTCGAAAAACTTTTGTTTATTTACGGGTGTCCATTATCATCATGATTTTGCGCTTGATGGAGCATTGGCAGTCAATATTCCCATCACTTCAACCTCGCATATTTTTTTAGGTGCAGATGCAGATATAGTAATCGGGAATAATATTATTGTCCCGCTCTGGATTCCTCTGGGGGTTGAAATAGCATTAAGCACAGGTGTTTCATTTATTCTTGAAGGAGATATTGGTGTAACTGATAATGCGAATCATATGATTGGACTGGGAATAGGGGTCTATATCTAACCCAATATAGATTTTCATAAAAGTTAACGGAAACGATTTTTTGTTTTAGTCATCATGAGTGGAGTGGTATGGCAGAATTTTTGTACAGAAGAAGGTGAATTTTTCTGTTTAATTACATATTTATTTTTATGTTTAGAAAAACAACAAATCTTTTTTTAATAGTTATCCACTTGTTGGTTGCTACCAGCATTTCTTATTCCCAGTATTACGTTACGGGGCAATCTCCTGCATCCATTCAGTGGCAGCAGATCCATACACAAAATTTCCAAATCATATTTTCAAAAGAAGTGCAGAATGAGGCCAACCAATTGGCCAATACCTTAGAGCATGCTTATCAATATATTCATAAAACCCTTGATCATAAACCCCAAAAAATATCGGTACTGCTGCATAATCATACGGTTCAATCAAACGGATTGGTAGCCTGGGCTCCCAAACGAATGGAAGCATTCCTCATCCCTCCTCAAGATTCTTATGCCCAGCAATGGCTTGATCAGTTGGCTGTTCATGAATTACGACATGTAGTCCAGATAGATAAATTAAATCAGGGAATAACCAAAATACTCTATTTTTTATTTGGAGAACAAGCTGTGGGTGCTGTTGCCGGGTTTATACCAGACTGGTTTTATGAAGGAGATGCTGTCTCTACAGAAACTGCACTTACCAATACAGGCAGAGGCCGGCTTCCTTCATTTGAAAAAGGAATAAAAGCCATTGAACTGGATAACAGCAAAAAGTATTCTTATAACAAAATCACAATGGGGTCTTATCGAAATTATGTGCCCAATCATTATCAATATGGTTATTTTTTAACTGCTTATGCAAGAAAGAAATATGGGGAGATGGTATGGGACAGTGTGGTAGATTATGTGGCGCGAAATTCTTATTCGGTATTCCCTACCTATTTTGGATTGAAAAAATATACCGGATTATCCAAAAGAAAATTGTATTTAAGTGCAATGGATTATATGTATCGAAAATGGAAAAATCAGGTTCAGCAATTATCTCCGACTAAATTCAGACGGTGGAATAAACGGAAAACAAATGATTATACGAATTACCGGTATCCACAATATTTAAATGATACGGCCATCATTGTTGAAAAAAGCGGCATAGACCAAATCCCTGAGTTTATTATTCTTACAAGATCGGGTAAAGAATCAAAACTTCATACACCGGGTTTTTATTCATCATTGAGCTTATCCTGTCATAAACAACAATTAATATGGAGCGAATATATACCTGATACAAGATGGAGCATGCGGGATTTTTATGTTGTAAAATCATATGATTTAAGTCGTGATAAAACCACCCGGATGTCAACACGGTCCAGGTATTTTGCTCCAAGTCTTTCGCATGATGCATCAACCATTGTTGTGGTTGAATATTCACTGGATAATAAATCATATCTTACATTTCTTGACTCTAAAACAGGAGATAAAAACAATTCTGTTCCTGTCCCTGGTTATGATATTCAGTTTCCTGCCTGGAACAGTACAGATGAAGCCATTTATGCCACAGCTGTTTCTCCGGAAGGAAAAATGATCATCCGGTATCATATCCCTTCACGTCAGTGGGATACGATTTTGCCACCGGGCCGGAACAATATTAGCCGGCCTGTGCTGTATAATAACCATTTGTTTTTTCGTGCCGATTACTCAGGGATTGATAATATTTATGCCATTCATCTTCCAGACCATAAGATATATCAACTTACATCTTCTATGTACGGTGCATATAATCCAACAGTGAATGCGGACGGTGATAAAATCATGTATTCGGATTATACATCAAAAGGATATAATGTTGTGGAGGCAAGGATTGAAGATTTATTATGGCGGCCTGTTGACCAGATTAAAAAGGATGACAACACATTGGCTAAAACCATTTCAAAACAGGAAGGTAATCAACTTAATACAAAGGATATTCCTGATTCTACATACCAAACAAAACCATACAATAAACTTAGTCATTTGTTCCGGTTCCATAGCTGGATGCCGTTTTATTTTGAATTTGAATCAGAACGATCAGATTATGTGAATGATCCTGCTATTTTTCCGGGCATCACGCTTATATCACAAAATCTGTTGGGTTCTGCCATCACAATTCTTGGGTATGGGTACCAAAACAACCGGCATTTGATTTACAATAAATTCATCTATAAAGGATGGTATCCGGCTTTTGAGATTACTGCCGGCTATGGGGGAGTACCCCGGGTATATTCAGAAATGATTAATGATGATGAAATAGCATTTGACCGGTTTAATGTAAGTTCAAGAATCTTTTTGCCCTTGAATTTAACAAGGAACCGGTTTATCAGAGGCATCCAGCCATCAATTACACATTATTACAGCAATGACCATTATTACAATTTTTCTACCCGATTAAACGAAAGGGGGATTCATTCTTTCAACCACCGGCTGTATGCTTATAATTATTTAAAAACATCAAAACGTGATATCACACCGCGGTTTGGACAAACCTTTTCATTGACATATGCGCACTCTGCATTCAATGACAATTTGGAATCGGCTGCTTTTATAGCCAGTGGAAGAGTTTATTTACCAGGATTGTTTAAGCATCATTCCATTAGAGCAGAATATGGGTATCAGGAAAATCTTAAACCATTCTATTATTCAAATAATTTAACATTGCCATATGGATATCGTAATGTGATAACTTCTGTATATCCTGAAACCATTGAAACATTTAATGTTGAATATATTTTTCCACTTTTTTATCCTGATCTGAGTTTTTCTACTTTTTTATACATCAAACGATTTAAGGCAGCACTTTTTTATGGGTATGCAACAATAGAAGATTTCTTTTTTGTTGGTTCAAATACTAAATATAATGCCCAATTCGAGACAATGGGATTTGAAGTCACAACTGATTTTTTTGCATTTCAACTGCGGGCTCCTTTTGTTTTTGGTCTCAGATATATTTATTTTCCTGACACAGAATCCCGGACGATTGAAACGGTATTCAACCTGAATTTATCTAACCTGTAGTTTATAGAATATTTGGTACTACAAATTGTAAGTTACCATTAAATTCGTGGTAGAACCGAATATTTTATTAGCAAAAGATAACTTTTCATTATATTTACTATTTAAAGATTTTTCTGATTAATAATATCAATAAAGCAATCAACACCAAAAGCAATAAAACACAATTTTTATTCCATTTTATTCATTTAATGTAATAACCTTTGATTAAATTCTATTTTTGCAAGATCATATGTCAGGATTTTTTAAAAATATTCATCAAAAGATATCAGAAAATACGGTAGGCCTGTTAGGCACTATAGCCATTCACCTGATTATTGCTATTTTATTTTTTTCATTTAAGATCACCTTTGATTCAAAAAAAATAAAAGAAGAAAAAATAGTATTGGATTTCACCGAGGAAGAGATGGAGGTGATGGAAAAAATTGAGGAAAAAAAGACAGAGATGGATAAATTATTGCAGGAACAAGCCAGACAAGAGGTTACACAAGAGCTGCGAAGAAACATTCCTGTAAAAGCCAGACAGGTTGAAGATGAGTACAATACAAAAAAATACCTCGAAGAGTTAAGCGAACAATACCAAATAGAACCCAATAAAACGGAAATGCCCGAACCAGAAGAATTTGATGAAGGTGATCTGGAAATGGCAGAGGAACAACATAAAGAACAAAAAACATCAGGAGAAAAAGAAGAATACACAGGCCCTGCAAGTGTTTATTATGACCTGGGTGACCGTGATGCGAGAAAACTGCCCATTCCGGTCTATCTTTGTGAAAACAGCGGTAAAGTTGTGGTAGATATTAAGGTAGATCAAAAAGGATATGTGGTGGGTACAAGCATTAATGAATCGCAGACTGAAGTGTATGATCAATGTTTGCACAAATATGCATTACGAAATGCAGGTATTTCAAGGTTTTCTACAGATTACAATGCTCCTTCACGACAGGAAGGCACGATAACGTATATTTTTTATAAGCAGAAATAACTGGTGTCATTATCTTTCTATTCCGGAGTTTCCATGTGAACGAAGTCTTGACTATAACCTCATACTCCTTCTGTCAACATTATCTTTAATTCTTGTAAAATGTATGCTTAATTTAAGTAAAAATAAATATGCTCCATAATCACTTAAAGTAAATAATCTTTTACTATATAAGTCTTTTCTTGAAAGCAATTTGTTTGGATAATTACAAACTCTATCAAAAAATACAATCGAATCGTTAAGAAGATTTTTATATTTTGGGAGATAAAAAATTTGGGTAACACACTGTTCTTTTATTGAATTAATATGATTATTAATGGCTTTCTTTCCCTTTTTGGAGTTTTCATAAAGGATATTTTTATATTTTTCAAGGTTTATTATTGGAGTATATACTATTTGTTCACCAAATAGTCTTTTGTTAGAAGTATCTATATCGCATGTATTCGAGATTATCATGCCAGGAGTAGGCTTAATCTTAGTGTCGGGTAGATTTACAACAAGTAAATCTTTTATACCGTCTCCCTGGAATATTACCTCTGAATCTTTCAAGTATTCAGTATAAATCCTTTCATCAATATTTTCAGGAAATTCTTTAATCCCTTCGAATAGTTCTTTTTCAGATTCAGACGACAAAAATTTAGGCAAAAATATTTTTAGGTCATCATGAATCATATAAGATCCCAAAATTTTTCATTAACTATATCAACAAACTCATTATCTATATCATGAGACTTATCCATCAATTTCTTTGATAATTCAATGATTGATTTTATTTTTACATTATTTACATCCTGAAAAGAATAATTATAAGTATGATTAAATGCATCATCTTTCCAATCAACCAAACTATGTTCGTAATTATAATTTGCTTCTTTTTGAGGGATTAATGTTTCTGAATCGTAAGACATGCTTAATATACTTGAACTTATCGAAGCAAATAAAATTAAGTTGTTCACCGATAAATTTGAATTTGTTTCCATTTTATTAATATTTTGGATTTAATTTTTTCAAAGCTTTTTCTTTTAATAGACTAAAAAATAATTCTTTTTCTTTTAAGTGTCCTTTATTAATAATTTCTTCTTTTTTCTCAAAAAAAGCATCTAAATTATATTCTAAGAATGTATCTATATCTAATATACTACCCTTTCTGTCATTATGTTTTGCATTGTTTGCAATTTGTAATGTACTGGAAAATTCTTCTTGCTCAATTTCTGTTCTAATAACAGTATTTTTATATTGAATAACATCATCATCAATACATACTTTTAGATTTATATCATCAAAAATATCATTCTCAAAAAAATTAATGTATCTAATACCAATTCTGGTTATTTTTTCTATTATTTTTGTTTTCCTGATTTTTTCGAGCACATCAAATATTGTTTCAGAAAATTTTGACCACCCTGAATATTCTGGGATAATATTAATAGAAAGTACATCAGGCCCAATTTGCACTAAATAATTTTTATTTGAAACTTTATAATGAGGTTTAAATTTTAATCCGGGATCTTTTAATCGAACAGATTCAGGTAATTGTAATATAGGTAAGCTTTCCGTTTTGGGAAAGTCTTTCTTTATAGCATTATATATTAAACCAAATACTGCGCTAGGGTGAATTTCAGTAGTGAAGCGAATATCAATAATTGCTTCAAGTATAGGACAAGGGTCAATGCTTTTAGGTAAATTCATTTTTTTTTCAAAAATAACACTTTTATTTAAACGATAAAAATGATATTATAATTATATGAAGTCAAATATACAATTATTTTAAAAAAATATAAACTCCAATGTGTATTTATATCTCATCCTCTTTAACCAGCCATTTTTTCAAGCGCTACTTTCCCGGAATCTCCCACCATAACACCTTTATGAGCTGCCTGTTCAGAAACCCCGATGACCTTTGCCTCCATCATTTCCTCGAAATTGCTAACTCCGGTGACAATGGCAGCAGCTTCATTGGTTTTATTAAATGTATCCACATTAAAATACCCACACCCAAGAACACCATCCCTGTATTTTATCAATAAAACAGGTTTCTTAAGTTCAAACTTTAGTTTTTCGCTCTGGTCTAATATATTCATGATCCTTCTATATTTAGTGTCTGTCTATAAACTCAAGTGTTTGGATCATAATGTTCGATAACTAGGCTTGCGCAGCCCCCAAAAGCGCAGTTTACTGAAGTAAATGAGCAATTTTGGGGCAAGCGTAACGAAGTTAGCGGACTTTATGGACAAACACTATTTAGTGTATATTTTGTGTTTACGTGGCAATTAAAAACATGTTATAAAAAATTACATCATTCTAAAATTAAATGCGACTTATTTTTCTTTTGCAATATATGATGATGGTTGTATTCTAAAAAATGGTTGATAAATTTAACAAATTGTTTTATAAAGTAAACCACTTCGATTTGAAAGGTAAAAAAGCAATTAGCAACTCAAGAAAAATATTATTTCATAGATGCCGGATTACTAAATGTTTTGTTTGGTAAGGAACGTATTACAGAAAGAGGATACATTTTAGAAAATATTGTTTATTTAGAGCTAATTCGAAGAGGCAATAAGGGATATAGGGGCAATAGGGAAAAAAGGGAAATCTCCCCTCGTGCACATGCAACCCTCATTTCCCTCATTTCCCTTATATCCCCTATATCCTTAACTTAATGGAAAATAAAAAAATCAATTATTTGGGACGAGTAGCCCTCTTTCCCAATACCTTTTACAGTGAAATATTTGCCATCATTTCAATTTTCATTATTTTTGCAGCTTATCGCGGTTTACTCCACCATGATTTTCAGGTCCGGGTGGCGTCCGGCAGTACGTCAATTATTTAAGCGCTTTACTGTCTACCCGTATTTTAATTATTAAATATTTCATGAGTATCATTCAGTTGCTCAAAAAAAAGAATTTATGGACATAAAGGCCGAAATCAACCGGAGGAGGACCTTTGCCATCATCTCACATCCCGATGCAGGTAAAACAACTCTTACGGAAAAACTTCTCTTGTTTGGCGGAGCTATACATGTGGCTGGCTCTGTAAAAAACAATAAAATTAAGAAAACAGCCACTTCCGATTTTCTTGAGATAGAAAAGCAACGCGGAATTTCTGTGGCAACTTCGGTGATGACCCTTGAATATAATGGGGTCAGGATAAACATCCTCGACACACCGGGGCATAAAGACTTTGCTGAAGACACGTACCGCACACTTACTGCTGTAGATAGTGTAATCCTGGTTGTAGACAGTGTAAAAGGTGTTGAGGCACAAACCCGGAAGCTCATGGAAGTGTGCAGAATGAGATCCACACCTGTTATGATCTTCATCAATAAGATGGACCGGGAAGGCAAAGACCCGTTTGACCTCCTGGAAGAGCTGGAAAATGAACTGAAAATTTCGGCATGCCCTTTTACATGGCCTATTGGCAGTGGAGACCGGTTTAATGGTGTTTTTAACCTGACAACGGAAAGCATTCAGCTATATAATCCCAGCAAAAACACAATTCCCGAAGTATTGCTAAACACACGAGATATAAAAGACGTTAAACTAAAAGAACATATTGGTGAGGCAAACGCATTAAAACTCTGGGAAGAAATAGACCTGGCAACAGACCTTTTTGAGTCTTTCAATAAAAACCTCTATCGCGAAGGCTACCTTGCACCGGTCTTTTTTGGTAGTGCACTCAACAATTTTGGCATCCCCGAATTGTTTGAAACATTTATTAATATTGCTCCACATCCCGGAAAAACGAAAAGTACCAACCGAATGGTTCTGCCCGATGAAAATCAATTCTCCGGCTTGATCTTTAAAATACATGTCAACATAGACCCCAAGCATCGCAATCGCATGGCATTTTTAAAGGTCTGTTCGGGCAGGTTTGAGCGCAACAAGATGTATTATCACACACGCCTGAACAAAAAGATGCGCTTTTCTGCTCCTGCTTCTTTTATAGCAAACAATAAAAGCACTGTTGAAGAAGCATGGCCGGGCGATGTAATCGGGTTGTACGACACCGGCAACCTGAAAATTGGCGACACCCTCTCGGAAGAAGAGGCGCTCCATTTTACCGGGATCCGAAGCTTTTCTCCCGAAATATTAAAAGAAGTTGTCAATAAAGACCCTCTTAAGACAAAACAACTGGAAAAAGGGGTGAGGCAACTTACCGATGAAGGATTAGCTCAATTATTCATTCAACAACCCGGAAACCGAAAAATAATCGGTACGGTAGGCGAACTCCAGTTTGATGTTATTAAATTCCGGCTGGAACATGAGTATGGTGCTAAATGCGATTTCAGGGCATTGTCATTTATTAAAGCATGTTGGCTTACGTCAGACAATCAACAAGATTTGAAAGATATGATCAGCAGACGCTCAAATGCCATAGCATATGACAAATCAGACACCCCTGTGTTTCTTGCAGAAAGTGAGTGGATGCTTAAAGTTGCACGCGAAGCACATCCCGGAGTTCAATTTCACAACACGTATGAACTAATATTTAAATCTAACTGATTCACCCAGATCATGAGTAAAAATTCTGTTCACATTGATACAACAGAAAAAGAAGAACGAAGATATTTAAAAAATCTGCTTAAAAAGGTTGACGTGGCTCTTGGCTTTATTAACGCCAGAATCCGGTCGCAGTCTGACGAAATAAAATCGCTTAATACGCACCTTAATGACCATAAACGGGACATGGACCATCTGGAAAAAAACGCCATGCGCGAGTCTATTACAAATACTGCCGCCATTGGCGATCATGCCGTAGAAAAAAGAAAACGGTTGGTGCGCTTAAAACATGTACCTTATTTTGGAAGGATTGATTTTTGTAAAAACGGGAATAAAACAGCAGAACAGATTTATGTGGGGGTGCATAATTTTTTAGATGAAGACACAAACAAAAATTTGGTGTATGACTGGCGTGCCCCCATCTCAAGCATGTTTTACGATTTTGAGTTGGGCCAGGCATTTTATAAAACAAATGACGACAAAATTGAAGGAACCATTGATTTAAAAAGACAATTCCGCATTCGTAATGGCGAAATGGAATACATGCTGGACAGTGACATCACAATTCAGGACGACGTGTTGCAAAAAGAGCTGAATCAGGCATCATCAGAAAAAATGAAAAACATAGTGGCCACCATTCAGCGGGAACAAAATGCCATTATCCGCAACGAAGAAGCCCGGCACCTGATAATTCAAGGAGTTGCGGGTTCGGGTAAAACGTCCATTGCCTTGCACCGGATTGCTTTTCTTCTATATAGATTTAAAGAGACCATCTCGTCAACCGATATATTGATTATTTCACCCAACAAGGTTTTTGCCAGTTATATCTCTAATGTGTTGCCCGAACTGGGCGAAGAAACCGTTAAAGAAACCAGCATGGAAGAAATTGCCAATGATCTGTTTGAACATCAAATTAACTTTCAATCGTTTTACGACCAGGTATCGGAGCTGTTGACTAAAAATAATGAAAAGCTGATAGAGCGGATTATGTTTAAGTCATCGGCCGATTTGTTGAAAAAAATTGATGATTACCTGCTTTATCTCGAAAATGAGGGCTTTAAGCCGGAAGATATTGTGGTAGGGAAAAAGCCTGTCCCGGCATGGTTTATAAAAGAATCGTTTCAAAAATACAGTCGCAGCCCCCTTTTAAACCGGTTTAATGAGGTGGTACGCGAAATCGTAGACAATGTGTTTATGCATTATCGCTACGAGGTGATGGGCAAGGAACGCACCCGGCTGCACTCCACCATCCGCAAGATGTTTCCTTCGACCAACCTGCGGATGCTGTACAAAGAATTTTATGCATGGCTTGGCCGCCCTGATTTATTAAAAACAAAGAAGGGGGCAACGTATGAGTACAGTGATGTTTATCCATTATTGTATTTAAAGATGAAGCTGGAAGGTTTAAAACCCTACTCAAAGGTAAAGCATTTGGTTGTGGATGAGATGCAGGATTATTCGGCTGTGCAGTACAAAGTGTTGAATGCTTTGTTCCCGTGTAAAAAAACCATATTGGGCGATATTAATCAATCGGTGAATCCGTTTAGCTCATCGGGCCTCGAAACCATACAAACCATATTTCCCGGTGCCACGGGCATGACGATGCTGAAAAGCTACCGATCTACATATGAGATCACCCAGTTTACCAAACAAATAAGGCAAAATATGGATGTTGAAGCACTGGAACGGCATGGAGAAGAACCGGTTGTTCATTCATTACAAAATGAAGAGGATGAATTAAAACAAATAAAACATTTGATAGAGCAGTTTCATAAGAGTTCATATAATTCACTGGGTATTATCTGTAAAACACAAGATCAAGCAGATAAACTGTATGATGCATTTAAAAATACACATCACATTAATTTATTGAATGCATTAAGTGTTGCATTTGGCAGTGGCATTGTGATAACCACCGCACACCTGGCAAAAGGATTGGAATTTGATGCAGTTATTGTCCCGCACGTAACAAATAAAAATTATACTACCGAACCAGACAGACAAATGCTGTATGTAGCGTGTACCCGGGCTATGCACAAGTTGGATTTAACATTTTATGGCAAAAAGACGGGATTACTTTATAGTCCCTCATTATAAAAATTTAGTGGTTAAATATTTTTACAGGACCTAAAATACTGTTTAAATACTGTTTAAATATAGTTGTAAATGTGGTTTAAAAGTAGTTTATATGTTTATAATTTGATTTTATTCACTTCGTTCATGAGATCGGTTATTCCCTTCGGTCATGAATTCGCTTTGCTAAGTTCGCTAAGTTCAAAGGTCATATGGAGCTCGTCATGAGTTTAATATAATGACTTTGTGCAATCTAAATAGATTATTAATAATCATGCTCGTGTGTATCCAAAAATTTATCATGGCTCGGTTCATAACTATGCTACTTTTTTTATTACTCCCCAAAATCCGTTTGTAAACGTTTACAAACGCTTATTTTAATTTTGATATGTGCTTGTATTTTATATATTTGCATAAACCAAAAAAATATATTATGTTTGTTTATGCACAAATATTGACTATAACGACAATTGACGTTGTAGGGTTGTTGGGCAACATGCAGAAAGCCGACCCCACATTCAGGCACATTTGGTTTTGCCGATACAAAGCCAACCCAAAAAACCAAAAGAGCCTGAATTTTTGCCACCGCGCTTGGGATATTTCAAATAATTTGACTAATTTTGTCAAAACAGCAATTGTCTAATGAAGTCATTCGGTGAAATAATTAAAGAAGCGAGAGAAACTAAAGGTTTGTATCTAAGACAAGTTGCAGCGGAACTTGATATTGACCAAGCCATAATAAGCAAGTTTGAGCATGGAGAGAGGAAACCTTCAAAAGAACAGGTAATTCTGTTTGCTGGATTTTTCAAACTTGACAAAGAAGACTTGCTAATTGCATGGTTAAGTGATAAGGTCGTGTATGACTTGAAAGATGAAACATTAGCTGACAAAGCATTAAAAGTTGCTGAACAGAAAATACGGTATAAAAGGAAAACAATTAAATGGAAGTAAACAGAAATATAAGATCATCCAAAGAAGCTGTCTTGGATTACTTTAGAAATAGATATACTGAGTTTCTTGCAGAAGTAAACGAAGAGTTTGGCAATACACAGTATAAACACAAAGCAAAAAGGCTAAATACTCTTCTTGTCAGGACAAAAAACAATTTAATTGAAATTGTTGAGCAAAAAGCGAAAAAGGAGAATTGGTCAAATGAAGAATTGCTAGAAGGTGTTTTAATGGTTACTTATTGCAACTATGTTGTAATGCTTGAAGTTAGACATTCCGTTTGGCCGTATGAGTATATGGCATTTTCGAGAAGAATTGGAGAATTATGGGAGCCTTTCTGCAAACTAGCTTTTGAATATCCTGTAAATGACTTAGAACTATTTATTCCTCCGTTATTTTCTGACGTAAAGAAAAAGCTTGCTACTGAAATTGAAGATTATATAAACACCTTAAACCTTTCGCAAGACGAAAAAGACCAACTTCTCAAATATTACAATAAGGTATGGGGGTTAGTTACTTCAGGAGAAATAAAATTGGAACTTGATCTTCATTTCATCTTTGAAGGCAAAAAACATGTAGTTGATTTTAAAAGCGGATTTGGTTCTAATGAGAAAGGCAATACAAACCGCCTTTTACTTGTAGCAAGTATCTATCATAATCTCGAAGAAGGTTATGAACCACTGATTTTTGTTCGTTCGCCTGAAAACAACAATTATTTCAACACTTTAAAGAATTCCGGAATTTGGAGCGCTTTCAGCGGTGATGAGACCTATGATGAAATACACAAGTATGCGGGTTATAACATCAAGACTTGGATAAGAAACAATATTTCATGGGAAGATGACCTCAATACCGAGTTTTCTAAATTTTTGAATGATAATAACCTTTCTCAATATTTAACATGGTGATATGATTTCAGAAAACAGAATATATCAAGCGTATTACACCAAGTCTGACCCAATAGTAAATTATATGGTTTCGCTATTGAGTTTAAAAGGTTCTGAAAAAATACTTGAACCCTGCGCAGGGGATGGGGTTTTCATTGACCCTATAGTTAAAACGTTTCCTGATGTACAGGTTGATGCATTTGAGTTGAATGACAACTCATATTCAAATTTGCTTGTTAAATATTCTGACTTTAAAAATATCAATGTTAAGAAAACAGACACCCTGACAGATGTTGACCTTCAATTTCTTTGTTCAATGGGTGGTGGTTATGATGCAATTATTGCAAACCCACCCTATGGTGCTTGGCGAGATCAAGAAGAAAGAAGAAAATTAAAAAGGAGTTACAATGGCTTTTACGCCAAAGAAAGCTACTCACTTTTTCTATACAGGTGTATAGAAGCATTAAATGACAAAGGGAAATTAGTGTTTATTATCCCCGATACATACTTAAACCTTCATATGCACAAGGATATTAGAAAGTATATCCTCACTCACACTAAAATAAAGGAGATTTCCTTGTT
>CAZJWE010000058.1:0-11904 GCA_964549265.1 uncultured Bacteroidales bacterium
ACCACATTTACAACTATATTTAAACAGTATTTTAGATCCTGTAAAAATATTTAACTGTAAAGTTTAACCACTAAAATAAGGGTAGTACCATTTTTTACTTACTAAAACTCTGTCATGCATGTTAAAGCCCATGCAGCAACAAAAAAACGGCTGTTATTGAATAAAAACAGCCGTTTTAAAAAGATTAACACCATATAATCTTTAACATTATGTATTGTATTTTACGTCATAAAAAAATAATTGTTACATGTTTTATTCAGTAATGATTATTTTTTTTGTAATAATTTGTTTATCAGTAGATAATTTTGCAATATATATGCCCGGATTGACATGATTGACATCTATATAAATAGCTTGCCTTAAAGGATAAGATATTTTAAATTCGTCAACTTTTTTGCCGGCTAAATCATATATGCTGACGCTATTTATTTGTTGATGACCTGTGGGGATAACATATAAATGATCGGAAGCAGGATTGGGATACAACAGGGGGGCATCGTCTTTTGTTGCCAATGGCTTATTAATGTTGGCTTTAAAAGAATTGCAGCCCACAGCACTGATGTCAAGTGATGTATTTAAATCAAATTTATCTTTGTAACTTGACCATATAAAATTTTTAAATATAAACGCTGAATTATTCAGCGTGTCGGTACGGTCAAGCGTTTGGTATATGGCAAACGTATCAGGATTAGTATAGTATATTCGGTATCCGATGTAAAAATTATTATTTAAACGGTGAACAGTATCAAAAGAAACAAAAAAATATGCATTTTCCGGGATATTGCTGATATATACATCTTTTGATGTGATTACATCTCCAGGATAGGCTCCGTCATCCCAGATTTTTACCGTGATCCGAGATAGTTGTCCCCCGGTATGTGATCTGGCAACTTTTAGTAAAGCCCCGGCAATATAGTTTTTTTCGCCTGCAATTTCAATGTATTCGGCAAATTGTGTGTACAATGCTGAACTATGCCCGGTAATGTATTCATTGTTTTGAGTGTATACAACAAGCGAATCATCTTGCCTGATGTTATTGATTGTATCGCATAAATTAGTAATCGGATTATATCCATCTACATATTCGGCACCTGATTTGACAGGGTCGAGCCAGTGTTTTAATTGTTGATTTTGGTTACTATAATCATCCCAGGAACGTGAGAATTTAGCAAAATAATCATTGACCGGATCGGCACATTCTGCTTCCCCCCCTGTTAAGTCTCCTATTACACGTTGTTTGTCACTAAACAAAGGAGAGCCGGAAGAACCATTTTCTGTAGTTCCCAGTTCCCAATTATGTATCAGCCAATGTGAAAAACTGGCATATCCGGATCCGTATGAAGCAGTGCTTGGTGAGTCGTCGTCAATAGCTATTTTTTTTACATCTCCATTGGGATGGTGGATGCAGACAGTATTTGGAGGAAGTGTCCCGCCACTTAATATCCGGGCATCCCAACCTGCAAAATAAGGATTATAACTCAAGGGAAGATTGTCGCTTGCTAAAACCAGTGCAAAGTCAAGATCGCCGGCAGTAGCTTTGAGTGTTGCACCCGCTAATGTCTTGGATATTGAACCATCGGGCCCGTCACAAACAGGACTTTCATAATTAAAGAAAAAGATAGCACTGTTTGCGCTTGATTCATTATGTAAACAATGATTGGCAGTCAATATATAGGGCTTACTATCATAGCCTGTATTGTTTAATAATGTTCCGGAACATAATTCATTTCCCCCGTATAGAATCCGGCATACTGAATTTTTGACTTCCTGCCAGGGGTCTGCAACCGGACAATTAATGTCTACATTGCAATTGCCGGATGACCCAAAGTTCCCATCTTTCAAATTCAATATTTTGATGATGTTTTTATAATCATGGCCAATTGTCTTTATTTGTAATTTGCCCGGATCGTTTACATTTTGCGGCAAGTGGTATTCTATGATAACTGAATCACCGGGTACCGGGGTTATTGGTAAAATGCCGCTTTTTTTATTGTTTTGATGTGTGAAGCCCCCTAATATAGTCGTCTTATCCGGATTATATATGTATACTTTGCCTCCTTTAGCAAGTTTGTATTTATTGAAAATCATATTTAATGAATATGCCCCTGTGCTTGTAAAACCTATATACCAAACTTTGTTTCCATTATCCAGTGTATCCCACACTCCTGAATTATGAATATGATAGTTTACATCAAATGTTTTGGCAAAGTGAAATGGTTTTGACCGGTTGCTACATTTGTTGACCGATGATTTTCTCATGTCTTCCTGCACGTTAAATGATGGCAGTTCGATAAATGGGATATTAGCTACCCCTATTTGCATCAGGTCTTTTTCTGTATATTGGTGATGATATGGTATTTGAGAAAAAGATGTGCTTGTGATTAATATGTAGCAGAGCATACAAAAAAATAAGGTCCTCATTAGATTCATTTGTTTATTCAATAGTACGTCAATTTTATGTTTTTTGATATAACCCAGTGTTAATTTATTATTAATAATCTATGATATATGTGATGCTTATTTTTTATGGCAACGATATAAGTGCCGGACGAAAGGTCATGTACCTGTAAATTGTTTAAATCTGATTTGGAAGAAATGATGGAATGGTGTACAGTAGAACCTTTCATGTCTAAAATGGTTAAAGAAAGAGGTACGTTTAACAATTTGGGTACAATGATATTAAATGTTCCATGACAAGGATTGGGAAATAATATCATTCCTTCATTTTTATCGTTTCCCAATTCTTGTATATTTAACATGTATTCGCTGTAAGTAATGTAACATTCACCTTCTTCTCCGCGTGCGCTTCCATCGAGCTGCAACCAATACGTTGCACCGGGTGTAAGAGTGTCAATCAATTCAATGCCTGCAGCAAATTGATGTTGCCATCCAAAATGATCATCATTGGCTGCAATCAATGTATAATTCCCAGATAAAATGTCCTGGCAGGTTTTGGCTTTATAAAGAGCAATCTGGGTGTCAAATTCTTTTTCTGTATCAGATGAAGGTGCTTTAGTACCCAACGATACCTTTCCGGAGGCCGGAGCTGTAAATGTAAACCAAATACTATTGGCCAGTGTTTCATAATTGTATTCTTTGCACCATGTCGTCTGGGTATTACAGCCTTGTGAAGGATCGGTCGGGGAATAGGGTGTAGGAGGGTGGGGTTCATTGATTTCCACCGATGCATTCACATTCGTATACGGGCCATTAAGTCCCGGGAAAATAGTATCAGCATTGCAAACATCATCATTTACCGGCCTTTTTGTAGCATGAATGACGATTGAATCCATATTACTGCAATTTCCTTGGGTACCATACACATAATAAACATAGTCTCCTCGTTTAAGAGGTGTTAAAACCACTTTGTCTCCTCTTGAAGTATCCAGGCCAAATGTTGGAAACCATTTATATGTATCAGCGCCGAATACCTTTAAGGTATCTGACTTGCCCACAGGAATCTCCTTTTCATCTTCCGGGATATATACATGAATATCATCTGTAACTGATACATAATTGAATTTATTTAATGTATCAGGATTGGTTCCGTCGTCAACAATAAGTGATATTGATTTGAGGCCTTTGGATTGATATACTACTTTATGAGGCCCCTGGGTGGTTGCTGTAGAAGGGACTGCATCTGCTCCAAACTTCCATGTATAACCCGTGATGTTTCCGGCAGAAAAGTCAGAAAAGACAACGGTGTCTTGCGGGCATACCTTTTGTTTGTTCGATGAGAACAGCGCCACCGGATTCCCCGAAGTATCGGAATAAGCCCTGATGCATAAATCATGGTAATGCTGCTCAATGCCTTTGCCGGCAGCTTCCCAATCTACTCCGTTTCCACTGATCCAATTCATTCCTGAGGTTGTCACTGTCGAATCATTGACCTGGAACGTATATGTCGTGTTTTTTTTGAGTCCGGGTATTTCAATGGTTATTGTGTTGTTCTTTTTATCTACTAATAGGGGGTTTAGTGTGTCCTCATCATTGTAAATTATGATGCCTGTTGTATCTGAAAATCGAATATCATCACTAAATGAAAGATGAAGCAAAGAGTCTGAACATAACGAAGTTTCTAATTGAGGATACAATGTTTGAACAACAGGTTGAGCTTCTTTAGTAGTATAAAAAGGCCAGGCAATGCTGTCATTGTATTCTTGTTGAGGATTCACAACACTACTGTCTGCAATGATTACAGTATATTTGCTGTTATGTTCAAGCATATGAGGATATAGTATGAAACTGTTTTGTTGCTCATCCCAAATGATTGAGTCAATCTCAGTGACGGTGTTTTGTTCATTAACCAGTTTTACGGAAAGCCCTGTATCGGTACATTCCTGGTTGAAAATCCCGTACACAACTGTGTTGATTGATATAGATTCGGCATTATCTCCCGGATATTGTTTTGTAAGAATTGGTTTTCCAGTCATAGTAGAAAATATGAAAGACAAGCCGCTGACAGGTGAAGAATCAGTTTGTGCAATAATTGCTGAGTCCATGATATGTAGATGATATTGCGTGGCATTGTTAAGTATATCAGGGATTATTTTAACTGTTTTATCGTCGTGAAGCAGATTGACTTTTAAATTTATTTGATTTCCAGAGTTATGGTCAGTTAAAACGAATTTGCTTGTATCACTGATCATTACAGAGTCGTTCATCATTATAATAATAGATGAATCAGGATGATGTACATTGCTTAGTGGCATTGGCTGATAATCTACAGGATGGATATTACCTGTTTTTATTGTGGTGAATTGCCATGAAGTATCGTGGTTTACTTTCATGTTGCCATTTATAACAATGCTGTCGGGAATCAATACGGTGTAAGCCATGTTATATTCCATTGTATCTGAATAGGCAATGTGAATAGTGTGCGCAGTGGTATCAACAGTCAATTCAAGGTTTCGGAGTGTATCTGTGGGTGAGGCTATTATAATGTCTGAAAAACGAAGGGAGTCAAATGGTTGATCAACTGAAAACACAACAGGCGAATGAATGGATACATCTGTTGCACCACCAGCTGGAAAGGTGTTTTCGAATGCAGGTATCCCGGGAAGAGTCGTAAATTTAAATACGAATTTGGGATTTTTAATTCCTTCACCTGTCAGAATATGAGGATCTGCAAATGTTTTATTTGCAGGAATTTCAATGGGTAAGACATCTGTTTCACCCGGTGCAAAATATTTTACTTTCACATAAAAATCACCTGATACTTCAGCCGCTACATCAAATGTGTAATATCCGGGCAGCGGACAATAATTGTTTTGAGAGGAATACAATAAACCACTCAGATTATTTCCATCCTTTTCTTCATATATCTCAATGTCAATAATGCTTCCCGCTGAAGCGGTGAATGTACCAATCTTATGAATAAATTCTGTTCCGGTTGTGGTGAATTTGGTTAGCCCGTAAGCGGTTTCATCAGTAAATCCTGTCATTCGTATTGCGCTCAGGGTATCATAATAATATATTTTATGAATGCTATTCAGTGATTTTTTGACCGGGTAAAACGAAGCAGTTTTGGCAATTTTAGCATCCTCATAGGCGATATAAAAATATCCACTGTCTGCCCAGTCTTTACCCCATTGGTTTTTTACAATCCAGGCACCTGTACCGGTTGGGGTAGGGTAATTATCATCCCACCCGGCAATGATTACAGCATGATTTACATTGCTGTTGCCACTGTAGAAATAATTATAATAAGGTTCTTCATGATAAGAATAATTATTCCAATACATGCTCACAGAAATGGCTCCATAATCGTATATGGTTTGCTTGATCAGTTGATTGTTTTTGGGTAGCCATCGTACATCTGTAACATAAGCCACCGGATTGTAGCATTTTTTACATTTCATTTGGTTGGTGTCATTTGCTTCATACGGATCATCTGTCTCTAATACAGGCCCTTGTAAGCGTGTTAAATACGCCATCGCTAAAAAATCATTGCCCCCTTCTCCGTATCCCCATTCAAACCCGTGGCATGTGGCCAAATTTTGTTCGGATAAGTCAAAAGTATCATATCCCATTTTAAGCCATTGCGATTCTACTGCTCCTAATGCTGTAAACGACCAGCAATTGCCTCCATAAGTTCCACCCTGATTTTTTACACTTGTTACCAACCCTTCTTCTCTTAAATCATAGCGCGATGGCAATTTGCCCGACTTTAATGTTCTGTAGATTTTAGTGATATCCAAATGCTTAAAATTCAATTCGAAGTGCAATGGTTTGTATTCAGGTTGACTGCCTTCGTTTATTGGTTGAGTTTCCTGGGAAATCAGATTTGCACTGATAATCAAGAGAAACAGAATAATGGAAATATTGATTTTCATTGACGTATAATTTATAGCAGGTTTTGTTACCTGTTTAAATAATATGATGATTTTATGTGGGTCAAAAATACCAAATAAGATTAAAAAATAATATACGTTGAAAACAAGTATTTGTTTTCAAAATAAAAATATAAAATAATTGTTATAAAAATAGATTAAAAAAATTATTTTTGTTTAAAATCATTAAATAAGAATTTAAGTAGTATTGAAAATTAATTAAAAACAATATAAATATGGACATAGTTACTAAAGTATTATCAAAGTTATTTGGCAATAAATATGAGCGTGACATCAAAGAAGTCATGCCCCTGGTTGAACAAATCAACCAATGGTTTGAGGAATATAAAAATCTTTCAAATGATGGATTACGTGAAGAAGCCCGGAAATTGAAAGAAGTATTGAACGATGCAGTGAAAGAAGAACGCGCACACATTGAAGAACTTAAAGAGAAAGCAGACAACGAAAGCGATATTTATAAACAAGAGGAGATTTATGATCAGATAGATAAAATCAAAGAAGAGATTGATAAAAAGTTAAAAGACACAATGCATGAATTGCTTCCCCGAGCATTTGCAATTGTCAAAGATACAGCCAGAAGATTTAAAGAAAACGAAACAGTAGAAGTCACTGCAACAGATTTTGACAGAAACCTGGCTGCTGAAAGAAATAGCATAGACATTAAAGGAGATAAAGCCATTTGGCATAACCGTTGGATTGCCGGGGGAAATGAAGTGATATGGGATATGGTACATTATGATGTTCAGTTGATTGGCGGTATCGTATTGCATCAGGGTAAAATTGCCGAAATGGCAACCGGCGAAGGGAAGACCATTGCAGCAACCCTGCCTGTGTTTTTAAATGCACTAACCGGCGAAGGCGTGCATATGATTACAGTGAATAATTACCTTGCCAAACGTGATGCTGAATGGATGGGGCCTATGTATGAATTTCATGGGTTATCTGTTGATTGTATTGACAAGCACCAGCCCAATTCAGAAGAACGAAGGCGTGCTTACAGAGCCGACATTACCTTTGGGACAAATAATGAGTTTGGATTTGATTATTTGCGTGATAATATGGCCATCAATCCAAAAGACCTGGTACAACGGCGTCACCATTACTCCATTATTGACGAGGTTGACTCAATTTTGATTGATGATGCCCGGACACCTCTTATTATTTCAGGACCCATTGCCAAAAGCGATACCCAGAAATTTGAAGAACTACGCCCTAAAGTGGAACGACTGGTGAGAGTACAAAAAGATTTGTTTAATAATATATTCGCCGAAGCAAAAAAACTTATCAAAGAAGGGGATACCAGCAACGGTGGTTTTATGTTGTTAAGGGCATTTAAAGGGTTGCCCAAAAATAAAGCACTCATTCGGTATTTAAGTGAAGAAGGGCATAAAGCATTACTCCAAAAGACAGAAAATGTGTATATGCAAGAGAACCAAAAACATATGCATAAGGTTACCGATGAATTGTTTTTTGTGATTGATGAAAAATTGAATAGTATAGAACTTACGGAAAAAGGGATTGACCTGATTACATCAGAATCAGACGACCCGGAATTTTTCATCTTGCCCGATGTTGGCTCCGAGATTGCTGAAATCGAAAAGACCAATCTAAGCAATGAAGACAAAATAGCAAAAAAAGATAAATTGATGCAAAATTTTGCTATTAAATCTGAACGCATCCATACCATTCAGCAGTTGCTCCGCGCATATACCATGTTTGAAAGGGATACCGAATATGTGGTCATGGATAATAAAGTGAAAATTGTTGACGAACAAACCGGACGTATCCTTGAAGGAAGAAGATATTCCGACGGGTTACATCAGGCCATTGAGTCAAAAGAACGTGTGAAAGTAGAAGAGGCCACCCAGACATTTGCTACCATTACACTGCAGAACTATTTCAGAATGTATCATAAGTTGGCAGGGATGACCGGGACAGCTGAAACAGAAGCAGGTGAATTCTGGAACATCTACAAGCTGGATGTTGTCGTGATCCCAACCAACAGGCCGGTGGTAAGAGATGACCGTAATGACCTGATTTATAAAACTAAAAAAGAAAAATACGAAA
The DNA here is from genome assembly GCA_964549265.1 of uncultured Bacteroidales bacterium. GTDB lineage: Bacteria > Bacteroidota > Bacteroidia > Bacteroidales > JBBRXJ01 > CAYMKE01. Next base: position 8,421 of record CAZJWE010000058.1, read on the forward strand.
GCGTCATAGACGAAGTGCAAGAAATTCTCAAAAAAGATAGGGCTGTATTGGTCGGGACAACATCTGTAGAAGTCTCTGAATTATTGAGCCGTATGTTGAAATTACGGGGCATTAAGCACAACGTGTTGAATGCAAAAATGCATCAACGCGAAGCTGACATTGTTGCAGAAGCCGGTAAAAAAGGCATGGTGACCATTGCTACCAATATGGCAGGTCGTGGTACTGACATTAAGCTTGAAAAAACGGTGAGAGAAAACGGCGGACTTGCCATCATCGGAACAGAACGGCATGAAGCCAGACGGGTTGACAGACAGTTGCGGGGCCGTGCCGGACGTCAGGGAGATCCGGGTTCTTCTCAATTCTTTATTTCGCTTGAAGATGACCTTATGCGGCTGTTTGGATCAGACCGTATCGCTTCATTTATGGATCGTATGGGGTTAAAAGAAGGTGAAGAAATACAACATCCTATGATTTCACGCTCCATTGAACGTGCACAGAAAAAAGTAGAAGAAAATAATTTTGGAATGCGGAAAAGGCTGTTGGAGTATGACGATGTTATGAATTCACAGCGTGAAAAGATATACAAACAACGATCGCATGCTTTGTATGGCGAACGGTTGAGTGTTGACCTGGCCGAAATGATGCGCAATGTATGTGAAAGTATTGTGGAAGAACATTATGGAAACTCTGAGTTTGATACATTTAATATGGAATTGCTCAGACTTCTGTCAGTTGAATCACCTGTTGATGAAAATGAATATTTAAAGATCAATGAAAAGGAGTTGGTAGATAAAATATATGATGATGTCATAAAAACACATCAGAGAAAGACAGAAGCTATAGCAAAACAGGCTTTCCCGGTAATTAAAGATGTATACCAACGACAGTCGCACCAATACGAGAATATTGTGGTGCCTATTTCAGACGGCGCAAGAACATTTCAAATTGTAACAAACCTTAAAGATAATTATGAGTCATCAGGAGAAGACCTTGTCAAAGATTATTCAAAAACCATTGTGCTTGTGACAATTGATGAGGCATGGAAAGAACACCTTCGTGAAATGGATGAGCTCAGGCAGTCTGTACAAAATGCTTCATACGAACAAAAAGACCCGTTACTGATCTACAAACTAGAATCATTTGATCTGTTCAGGTCAATGAATGACAGGGTAAACAAAGAAATTATCAGTACACTGATGAAAGCATACATCCCATTACAGGATGCAAGCAATGTGAAAGAAGCACGTCCGCCGGAACGGCTTGACCTTAGCGAATTTGAAACATCCAAAGAAGATATAGTGCCGGGAGGTAATGGGCAACAAGCCGGAAACCGGCAAAATGATGCCCCTTCACAACCTGTTCGCAAAGAGAAAAAAGTAGGAAGAAACGACCCATGTCCCTGTGGTAGTGGAAAAAAATACAAGCATTGCCATGGAAAAGTGGGGGCAAGTGTGTAAGCGTATATTCGTTGATTTATCAGAAAGATTTCAATTGAAAATTGTTCCCGTCAAAAACACCATACGTGAAATGGGTGATCCAGTCGCCTAAATTGATGAATGTGGTGTTGTCGTTCAATGGTAATTCGACAGGGATATGGCGGTGTCCAAAGATGAAATAATCAATAGGTGTGGTTTGTAATGTTTTTTTAGCAAACAAAACCAACCGCTCTTTGTCTTCTCCTTTAAACTGATCTTTTAATGTTTTGGAATAGCGGCTGTGTTTTGCCCACGTATTGCCTATAAATACACCTATATCAGGATGAAGCCATGAAAAAAACCATTGCAAAATTTTGTTTTTAAATAGCAATTTGAGGCACTTATAGCCAAAATCTCCCGGCCCCAGGTCATCTCCATGTGCTATAAAAAAGCGTCTTTTATTGAATATTTTTGTTAAGGGTTTCCTGTGAATGATCATGCCTGCTTCTTCTGACAGGTATTGATTGATCCACATGTCGTGGTTGCCGGTCATAAAATGCACCTTGACCCCGCGATCCGTTAATTCAGCAATTTTTCCCAGGAAACGGGTAAATCCTTTGGGCACTACCCGTTTGTATTCCCACCAAAAGTCAAAAATGTCGCCGAGTAAATAAACCTCTGCCGCTTTGTCTTTGATGCTTTCAAGCCATTGCACCACTTTTTTTTCTCTTTCAATACTCTGTGATTTAGGATAAAGCCCTAAATGAAAGTCAGAAGCGAAATATATGAATTGTTCTTGAACCAAAAAATAATATTTTAATTGTTGGTTGTATTGGTTTGTTGATCAGTGAAAATCTCTTCGAGTTTATCACTCAATTGTTCTCCATGTATGTCTTTGGCAATGATATTTCCTTCTTTATCCAATAAAAAGTTTTTAGGGATATCTTTAATGTCATAAACATTCACCAATGGTGAATCCCAGAATTGCAAATCGCTTACATGATGCCATCTTCCAATCCTGTCTTTTTGTATGGCTTGTGTCCAGGCATCTTTGTTTTTGTCTAATGACACCTGGTAAATGTCAAATCCTTTGTTTGCATATTTGTAATAAAGCTGCACAAGCCTTTTGTTTTCAATTCTGCATGGCTTACACCATGAGGCCCAGAAATCAAGAAGTACATATTTCCCTTTAAGCGATGATAAGGCAATAGTATCGCCTTGGGGTGTGGGCAATGCTATGTCGGGTACAGGCTGGCCTGTACTGAATTTTTGTTGCATTTCTTTGGCATGCTGAACTTGTTCATGGAACCGTTGGACAGGGTCGTAACCCGGATAGTTTTTTGTCAATGCCGAATCGAGCTGTAAGTACAGGTCTAAATGCTCTTCTGTAGTGATAAGCCTGCCTTTGGGGGTGACTTTTTGGTAAATGGCCATCAGGCTTGCCAGGGAAGAAGGATGTTTTTTGATGAATTTGATCAGATATTCTTTTGTATTCCGGATTGTTTCACGATAAATGGAGTCAAGATTTGTTTTAATAGTTGCTATTTCAGGGTTTGTCCTGTTTTCTCTAAAAGTGTGGCCAAGCGAGTCAATGACTTCTCTTGAATCGGTAATTTTTCTGGAAAGACTGTGTATGAGTTTAGAATCTACCGACCCACTGATTGTATAGGCCTTGTTAAAGTGTTCAATGTTGGTTTTAATAAAAATTTCATCCGTTTTATCAATCACCAGTGTTATGCTTTTTTTAGGGCTTATTTGTAGTGTATAAAAACGTGGTTTTTCGGTTTTACCGGTTAATGTAAACGAATTATCTTCATCTATCACAGCAGAATCTATTGAGGCCAACCTGTTATTTTGCATCTTTTTAAGATAAATCATTTTACCTGTTCCTCCTTTAACCTTTCCGTCTACCACAAAATGAGGTTCACTGTTGTTGCAGGAAGATACCATAATAATCAATGAAAAAATAAATACCAGTTGTTTCATGTGTTATAGGTTTTATGTATTGAGATTGTAAATATTATTAAAAAAAATCATTATTTTTATTTTTTCAAATCCCATATGTGCAT
>CAZJWE010000058.1:11914-17945 GCA_964549265.1 uncultured Bacteroidales bacterium
TTTTAATTCTTTAAAATTTTGGTAATTTTAAGATTGTTTAATAACAACTTTATAAATTTTAAAAATAGTATATATGAAAATTAAAATCACTACATTATTAGTTGTTCTGATGATTTCAACATCAATACACACGAATGGACAGGATGACTTAGGCAAACAGCTGATTCAAAAAATGAGTTGGGGAACTGATTTTGAGATTGAATTGAAATTGGAGAATGATACGATTAAAGTGTATAATATTGAAGAACTTCATCATACGTCGGCAAATAGAGAGACTAATTTTAAAAGTTTTACCTATTACCCGGTTAGTTTAGACAAAGAATTTGTCAGTCAATTAAAAGAACAATCAATAGGTGTAAAGTTGGATACCAGCTCAAATGACACTGTAGATAAAAATTTCGTTAAAAGTGAAGAAACTACATTATGGAGTGCTATACACGGGTATATTGGAGGAGGATGGATTCATTTTGTGAATACATTGCTTTTTTCTTTTGAAAAGGGATACCTGAAAATTGATAATCCTTTAATGCTCAGGCCGGAATCAAATTGGCGGCCGAGGCCAAGAACTGAATCATACAAGCGCACAAAAAAATGGGAATATTATGTGCCTGTAAATCAAAGATATGCTATTAAAGAATACAAAAAACGCAAACGCAAAGACGAGCTAAATGATTTGGAATATCTGCCCGACAGATTTATTGAATTGTTTTTAAATACTTCAAATCAGGAATATAAGCGATTGAAAAAGCAAAAAGAAACATATAAAACTGCTCGTATAGATCTGGTTAAATTGCTATTGGGGGCCAATTATCTTAGCAGGATGCAAATCAATTATATCAAACACATGGTATTGCGTTCTATCAATAATTATTACAAAAACAGTTTGCCTTCTGTTATAATTTTTGATAATTTCGATGCTGCTGTTGCCATGACACTCGATGAAAAAGGGTATCATATTCAGGAAATTATCTTTAAAGAAAGTCAAAAAGTATCTGAAAGCCAACTGGACATCAAGCGAAATGCTATTGCCGATATTGTAGGAAAGATCAATAAAATTAATCAGGAGATGTTTCAGAAAAAATTGGGAAATTATTATAATTAGTGTCTGTCTATAAACTCAGGTGTTTGGATCATAATGTTCGATAACGAGGCTTGCGCAGCCCCAAAAAGTGCAGTTTACTGTAGTAAATGAGCAATTTTGGGGTAAGCGTAACGAAGTTAGCGGACATGATGGAACAAACACTAATTAAACCCTTCAAACTTCTATAATTCAAACTTCTAAGAATTTTAAATTAAGGGACAGGCTATCACAACCATTCAACTACTCAAATCTTATCAAGCAAATGCAAATCCAGTTGTTTTTTAGGTATGTCAGCTCTTGTAACCTGAACATTTACTTTGTCACCTAATTGATAAACCGTTTTGGTTTCGCGGCCTTTTAGCAAATAGTGTTTTTCGTCATATATGTAATAGTCATCATCCAGGTCGTTCATAGGAACCAGGCCTTCGCATTTATTAGCAATTAATTCAACAAAGAGGCCCATTTGGCTAACACCTGAAATAATGCCTGTATAAATATTACCGATTTTATCGCTCATGAATTCAACCTGCTTGTATTTAATAGATGCCCTTTCTGCATCAACAGCCAGTTGTTCTCTTGCCGAGACATGTTTACATATTTCTTTTAAATTGGATGTCTTATACTCTTTTTTTTGTTCAAGATGGTCTTCTAATAAACGATGCACCATCACATCCGGATACCTTCTTATGGGGGATGTGAAGTGGGTGTAATATTCAAATGCAAGTCCGTAATGGCCAATGTTTTCAGGTGAGTACACGGCTTTTGACATAGACCTTAATAACAACGTTTCGATAAGGTTTTGTTCATTCGTGCCCTTAATATTTTTTAATAACTGATTGAGTGACGAAGGTGTTATTTGTTGATCACGGGTATCAAATTGATATCCGAAACGGCGTACAATCCTGATAAAGTTTTTAATCTTATCCTGGTCAGGGTAATCATGAATACGGTAAACAAACCCTTTTTCAGCGGGGGGGGCATCTTTTTTTTGCCTGCTTTTTTGTTTTTGTTGGCTATTTGAATATGTTTTAGCGACTTCTTTATTTGCCAGTAACATAAATTCTTCAATGAGTTGGTGTGCTTCATTGCTTTCTTCGAGATTGATGTTGAGGGGTACTCCCTTTTCATCAATTTCGAAATGCACTTCAAACCGTTCAAAATCTATTGATCCGTTTTTAAAACGCTGACTCCTTAGTTGCTGGGCTATTTGATTAAGGAGTAAAATCTCATTACTGGAATCACCTTTTTGGGTGTTAATGATGTCCTGTACTTCTTTGTAATTGAATCGCCTGTTTGATTTAATCACGGTACGGCCAAACCATCTTTTTGTAATGGTGCCTTGCTTGTTCAACTCAAATACTGCGGAAAAACATAATTTTTCTTCATCAGGCCTTAAAGAACAAATATAGTTTGACAAATGCTCAGGCAACATAGGGATCACTCTGTCTACCAGGTAAACAGAAGTGCCACGGTCGTATGCTTCCTGGTCTGTTATACTTCCCGGTTTTATATAGTGGGTTACATCTGCAATATGAATGCCTATTTCCCATTTGTTGCCGGGTAATTGTTCTATAGAAAGTGCATCATCAAAGTCTTTTGCATCTTTGGGGTCAATGGTAAAGGTGAGTTTGTCTCTGAAATCTTTACGTTTTTTAATTTCTTCCGGTGTAATCCCTGGGGACATATTTTCTGCTTCTGCCAAAACCTCTTCAGGAAACCTGATCGGAAAATTATATTCAGCCATAATAGAATGCATCTCGGCCTCATGTTCTCCTTGTTTACCTAATACTTCAATGATTTCACCATAGGGGTTTTTAGTATTTGATGGCCATTCCGTAAGCCGGGCAATGGCTTTGTCGCCATCTTTCCCGTTATTTAATTTAGACAATGGAATAAACAAATCAAATGGCATTTTTTTGCTGTCAGGAATAAGAAATGCATGATGTTCACTTCGTTTTAAGATTCCGACATATTTTTTCGGTGCACGTTCCAACACATCAATTACTCTTCCTTCATAGTATCCTTTTTTTGACCCCGGAAAAATCTGCACTTGCACAATGTCGTTATGTAAGACACGAATCGATTTTGAAAATGGAACAATGATTTCCTCTGTTACTTCATTGCTTTGAACAATTGCATTTCTGCTGTTTACAGCCGTAACTTTTCCTGTAACAGATCCTTCACTGGATTTAAGTGTATATTTTCCACGGTTGATTTCTTCAATCAAGCCCTGTTCTTTAATGTCTTCTAACACAGGAATAACCTCTTTTCGCTTTGATGGGTTTTTTATTGGGATGAATTTAGCAATTTGTTTGTAATTGAATGATTTTGTGGGGTTATTTGTGAAAACTCCTATCACTTTGTTTGTTAATTGTTTGTTTTTTTCTTTTTTCTTTTTTGTCATGTTGATTACAGGTAAATTTTTTCTTTTTATATATTTAAAAATGAATATTCTTTTTTAATGGATAAAAAACAAATATATTTGTTTCTGCTTATTTTGCAAATACCAGACGACAATTAAATTTAATATGGTATCCAGTGCAAATTAAATAATTTATCTTTATTATGTATCATAAATATCAAGAGTTTTGTGAATTGGTTTAATAAAAAGCAATATAAACTGGGCGTTGTACTGAGTGGTGGTGCTGTAAGAGGCATCGCACATTTGGGTGTGTTGAAAGCATTGAATGAAAAGGACATTTATCCGGATATTATATCTGGTGTTAGTGCAGGTGCTATTGCCGGGGTGCTTTATGCCGACGGGTATAAGCCGGAAGAAATATATAAAATGTTTCTCAATAAAAAATTAAATAATTTTTTTAAAGCCAAAATGCCCAGCGATGGGTTTTTCACGATGAGAAAAATGTATGTTTTTTTAGAAGAAGTATTGAGGGCTAAAACATTCGATGATTTAAAAATTCCTTTATTCGTTGCAGCAACGAATTATAATATTGGAGAGATTGAATATTTTTACAGGGGAACTCTTGTTGATAAAGTCATTGCCTCTGCCTCTATTCCTTTAATGTTTCAGCCCATACGGATTGGCAATTACACCTATTTTGACGGCGGAATCATAGACAACCTGCCCCTTGCTCCAATTCGTGATAAATGCAAGCGGCTTATCGCTGTGCATGTTAACCCGGTTGGTTATGAAGGGACATATAAAGGCATGCTGAAAATATTCGGACGATCGTTTCACTTAAGCGCTATAAGCGATATTTATTTAAAAAAAGATCGTTGTGATATGTTTATTGAACCGTTTGACCTGCGGGAATACAGTCTGTGGGACATCTCAAAAGCCGATAAATTTTTTGAAATAGGGTATAATTATACATTGAAAATGCTTGAACAAGAAGGATGGGGGTGAGACGGACAGTGGGTCGTGAATAGTTTAGTAGTTTAGTAGTTGAGAAGTTGAGAAGTTTGTTGGGTGCAATTTATGCACCTGTTCGCTTTCAGTTTTAAGTTCTCGTTATAATCATTTGTTTATTAGTAATTTAAGTTTATTCGTTAACAATTAACCCAATGTTTTTTTCATTTGACTGTATTTTTCGAGTAGGTTTTTGAAATAAATATACCGTTGTTTTTCAGACACTCCGCTGATTAAATTGGATTTTTTTATTAGATGGTTTAACCAATCCTGTGTTTCCTGACAAAATTTGATATTGGATGTAGCAAGAAAGTTTAAAGCCCATTTATTTGAACAGACTGTTATAAATTCATGACATAACTTTATTTCGTGTTTTATTGCATTTTTCGAGGAGGTCTTTAAAAAAAATATACCGAAGTTTTTCAGAAACCCCGCTGATTAAAACTGACTTTTGTATTAAATGGTTTAACCAGTTCCGGGTTTCTTTGCAGAATGCACTATTAGAAGTGACCAGAAAATTGAATGTATGATGCGTAATATATGTGGCATGATGATTATTTTTTGTGGCAAGTATTGTGTTGTTCCCGATTTCAATGTCACTGATATATAATTGAAAGTTTTGATCATCAGCATTCCCGTTTTTAGACCCAATGTCTGCTTGTTTTTGAAACATCAGGATTTCTTCTTTGAGCAAGTCACACAATTGAATCGCATCTTCTTTGGTATGAAAAAGGCCTGCATCCCAATAAAACTCTATTTGTTTAAGTATGCTGTTTAAAATGCCATCGGTCCATATTTCAACCGAATTTATTTTGCGATATGAAGTGAGCAATTGTTTCCCAACTTCTATGATTTCATCGTCTATTAATTGAAAAGAAAATTTTTTTGTTTCATATTCCGGAATATTTAAAACAGATTTTAACCAATAAAACATTTTGAATGCTGCCAATCCCGGAAAAGAAAAATGATAAAACAACGGAATATCTTCCGCTGCATATATGATATTTTTTTGGTCAGCATTTACTAAAGAGATTAAATCGTTGTTGATGGAATAAAGATATTTTTTAAAATGTTCTATTTTGTTTTCTAAATAATTATATTGGAATGTTACACAGTTTGAATTCTCTAAGGCCAATGAATCCAACGAAAAATGAAAATGTTTACATATTTTCATTGCTTCATTGATGGACAGATGGGTCTCTCCCCTGATTCTTCTGTAAGCGCTATCGGTACTTATTTCAAGGATGTCTGCGAGCTCATGAGCCAGACTTTGAGAGGGTGAAAGAACGTTTCGAATACGTTCGAGCAAGGCGTGTTGAAAAGAGTAGTTGTTCATCTGTTTGTTTTTTAATTTAAAGCTCATTCATAATTTGTTATATTGTGCTTCCCTTTTTGTTAAAAGGGGATAATATATAATGTATATGAAGGGAGGCTTCTCTATTCCCCTCTAATAATCATGCTCGTGTGTGTCAAAAATTGTTCATGGCTCGGTTCATATTATCAGGTTATTTTATTTACATATTTTCCCAATGGAAAAATTTTAATTTGCAATATATAACATTTTTCTAAAATTATTTGCA
>CAZJWE010000059.1:0-17938 GCA_964549265.1 uncultured Bacteroidales bacterium
AAGCCTCGTTATCGAACATTATGATCCAAACACTTGAGTTTATAGACAGACTCTAATTATTCCTTGTTTGGAGATAATGAACAAACTCTTCGATATTCTTATATTGTTCCCTCGGGAGAGATAATTGGTCAAGTATCCGGTATGTTTTTTCGTAAAAAAGATTGATTTTTTCATTTGTTATTTGTTCAATATCCAATTCCTGGTATATATTTTTAACTCTGTTTATTTTATTTTGAACATCCATATCTTTGTTATTTAGCAGGGAAAGGAGTTCTTTGTATTGTGTATTTGTTGATAATTCCAATGCTTTGATCAATAAAAAAGTCTTTTTATTGGCTGCAATATCCCCTCCGATTTCCTTCCCAAATTTTTTTTTATCTCCATATGTATCCATTAAATCATCCTGTAATTGAAACGCTAAGCCCAGGTTTGTGCCGAATTCATAAAATAATGTAGCATCCTGCGGCGGAGCGTTTGTCGCAAGCGCACTGATTTTCAGACTGCCTGCAATCAGTGAAGCGGTTTTTAGCTCAATCATATTCAAATAATGCCCCTCAGAAATATAATCCTGGTTTTCAAATTCCATATCGTATTGTTGTCCTTCACAAACCTTCAGAGCAATATCATTAAATTCTTTTAAAATATCTGTGCGTCCATTATTTTGTATCATGTATTCATATGCTATGATCAATAATGCGTCACCCGATAATATGGCAGTGTTGGTGCCCCATTTTTTATAAACCGTAGGCTTGTTTCTTCTTAATGGTGCATCATCCATAATATCATCATGGATTAATGTGAAATTATGAAATAGTTCGATCCCTATGGCATAGGGGATAATAGGTTTTAGATCATCATGGTAAATACTTGATAGCATCAGCATAAGAGCAGGGCGGAAGCGTTTGCCGCCAAGAGAAAACATATAATTTAACGGCTCATACAGGCCTTCCGGTTCTTGTTCAAAGCGTAACCGGTTTATTTCTTTCTTTATTAGAGCTTGTGCTTCTGATAAATTTAGCATTGTTATGATTTTTTTAAATTAAATTGATCATTTGAGAGAACCGGGATTAAAAATAAGTATTTTGTAATATTTATAAATTAATAAAATCAAATTTCTTTCGTTATGTGAGAAAATATGATAATAAATCATATTCAATCAATAGAATATAAAAAATCATCATCATGTATAAAACGATAATTTGAATATATTAAAGGAATATTAGTTTGATTTTTCTAATTTTGGAGTTTAATTGTTTAATATATAAAATTTAGATTATGATGCTTAGAAGAAAAATATTTGGGATCATTGTATTATTTGCTTTATCTTCTTTTTATACATTATATGCCGGTGGTTATAAGATAAAAGTAAAGATTAACCACATGAGTGATACCAATGTGATGTTGGCGCATTATATGGGCAAAAGTATTTATCCTGACGACACTGCTTACCTGGACCAAAGCGGAGAAGGAGTCTTTGAAGGCGACGAACCTCTTACCGGCGGAATGTACATTATATACCTTCCCAACAAAAAGTATTTTGATATATTGATCGGTGACGATCAAAAATTCAGTGTTGAAAATGATACTTCAGACCTGTTGGATAATCTAAGCGTTTCCGGTTCAGATATTAACGAGGCATTTGTTGAACATCAAAAATTTTTGAGAAAAAAACGCAATGAACGCAATGTGTTGAAAAAGACATTAGACGATCAAAAATCAAAACGTAAAAAAAAGAAAATAAAGGAAGAAATGAGCCGGATCAATGAAGAGGTCAAAGAACATACCAATGAGATGATTGAAAAACATTCCGGAACCTTTTTGGCTGTCTTTTTAAAAGCCCTGGAAGAAGTAGACGTACCCGATCCACCCAAAGATGAAGAGGGGAATATTGATTCAACATTTCAATACAGGTATTACAAAGATCATTATTTTGATCATTTTGATATTGGTAACCCCCGTTTGTTGCATACACCAATATATGAACAAAAAATCATGAAATATATAAATCATGTAGTACCTCAAATACCCGATTCTTTAATTGTAGCAGTGGATACTATTCTTAACAGGGCAAGGGCAAGTAAAGAAACATTCCGCTTTGTGCTGATCAAATTATTCAATCATTTTGCACGGAGCAAAATTTTAGGCATGGATGCACTCTATGTACATATTGCTGAAAATTATTATATTCCTGAAGCCGAATGGAGCGATCCTGATTTTGTTAAAAAACTCGAAAAAAATGTAAAAGAAATGAAGCCTCTTTTAATCGGGAAAAAAGCACCTGATATTGAAATGATTGAGATTTCAACAGAGCATTTTATTCGAGCACAGGATGATACAGCATTGATTGCAAATCCTTATGTTTTCAAACGAAAGATAAATCTGTATGATATTGATGCTAAATTCATCATTCTTTATTTTTGGGAACGGGATTGCGGCCATTGCCGGAAATACACCCCACAATTATATAAAATATATCAGGATTTTAAAGACGAAGGTGTAGAAATGATATCATTCAACATGCTAATGGGGAAAGAAGGGAAAAAGAAGTGGATTGAATTCATTAATGAACATGAATTATATGACTGGATCAATGCATGGAACCCTTTTAGTTATGACTTTAAAAGAAAATTCAACATCAAGGCAACACCTGCGCTTTTCTTACTTGATGAAGACAAGAAAATTGTAGCCAAGAAACTTGCACCGGATCAGACCAGGGAGGTACTGGATAATTTGATTCATGGTAAAAAGAAACCCATTATCCAGGAATCTAAAATGAAAACCACAGAGTAGTAACCCCTTAATTATAAATTATAATGAGCAATAAGATTGTAAAATTAACGTTGGAAGACAATGCCGTTTACGAAGGCAAATCCTTTGGATATGAACAGGGGGCATCAGGAGAAGTAGTGTTTAACACGGCCATGACAGGTTATCCTGAAAGCCTTACCGATCCATCGTATAAAGGGCAGATTTTGGTACTGACCTATCCTTTAATCGGTAATTATGGTGTTCCTGATGCAGACCTGGAGCACGAGCTTCATAAATTTTATGAATCGCATACATTGCATATATCCGGATTAATCATTTCCGATTATTCATTTGAATACAGCCACTGGAATGCTAAATCAAGCCTTGCACAATGGCTTAAAGAGCATAAAGTTCCAGGGATATATGGTGTAGATACCCGTTCACTCACTAAACGCCTGCGTGAAGAGGGGGCTATGTTAGGAAAACTTGAATTTGAAGGTGAAAAACTTGATTATTATGACCCTAACAAAGAAAACCTGGTAGAAAAAGTGAGCATCAATGAAAAGAAAGTGTATGGCAACGGACAGTATAAAATTATATTGATTGATTGCGGTGTAAAAAACAACATCATCCGTAATTTAATCAAACGAGATGCTACTGTGATAAGGGTTCCCTGGGATTATGATTTTTCGAATGATGAATATGATGGCCTTTTCATAACAAACGGACCTGGCGATCCTGTATATTGCGCCAAAACAGTTGAAAATATTAAAAAAGCATTGGTGAATGATATCCCAATCCTTGGAATATGCATGGGGAATCATTTGCTGGGGCTGGCCTCAGGAGCTAAAACATATAAACTAAAATACGGGCACAGGAGTCATAACCAACCGGTGATTAAAAAAGGAACACACACTGGATTCATCACATCCCAAAATCATGGGTTTGCCATTGATAACGAAAGTCTTTCAGATGATTGGGAGCCATTGTTCCTGAATTTGAATGATGGAACAAATGAAGGAATACGGCATAAAACAAAGCCGTTTTTCTCATCTCAATTTCATCCCGAAGCATCCGGTGGGCCTATGGACACCGAATTTTTATTTGATGATTTTATGAATATGGTGAAAGAAAATAAAAACGTGAGTGTCTAAACAATAATATTGTCATGTCAAATTTTAAAAAATTATACCAGAAATTTCAAAAAGAGCGGGAGAGCATTTTTTGTGAAATCCCTTCAAAATTTCAGGCACAGGAATTTATCGAAGAATATATCAATTTTTTGTTTCCGATCAACATAGGCAGGAATATGAGTGAGCTGGAAGCTGAATCAACATATCAGCAACTACAATATAAGTTAAAAGAATTATTGCTGCCGGTAAAACATCAGTTAAAACAATCTATTGATAAGATCACAGCTATTTTTTTTGATCAAACCTTTGATATTTATGATAAACTTTTAAAAGATGCTCATTCTTTATGCCGTTACGACCCTGCTGCAAATAGTATTGCAGAGGTGTTGGTGGCGTATCCGGGGTATTTCACTATTATGGTTTACCGAATCACCCATGAGCTTTACAAACTCGATATACCCATTCTTCCCAGGTTAATGTCGGAATATGCACACAGCAAAACCGGTATTGATATTCATCCGGGAGCTACAATCGGTGAATCTTTCTTTATTGACCATGGCACAGGGGTTGTTATTGGCGAATCAACCATTATCAAAGAGAATGTAAGGATATACCAGGGAGTTACGCTGGGTGCTTTGAGTGTTGAAAAAACAATGGCCAGGCAAAAACGGCATCCTACCATCGAAGAAAATGTGATCATCTATGCTGGATCTACTATTTTAGGTGGTGATACTGTCATTGGACACGACAGCACCATTGGAGGAAATGTATGGTTAACCGAAAGCGTTCAGCCTTATTCAATGGTAATCAATAAAAGCGAAACAAAAGTAAAAAACAAGTAGTCCGGTGATGGCCTGTGCAACTGCTTGTTTTTTTGTTAGATGTTTTTAGCAATCCAGTCACCTACTTCGCTGGTCGATCGTGCCGATTCTTTGTTGATGTCTTCCGTTACCACCATGTTTTCTAATGCTTTGTCAACAGCATTTTTAATTGCTTCGGCTTCTTTCATCAGGTCTAATGCTTCGAGCAGCATGGCAGCTGAAAGGATAGTTGCACATGGGTTTGCAATGTTTTTTCCGGCAGCCTGCGGATACGATCCGTGAATGGGTTCAAAAACCGATGTATGAACCCCGACGGATGCAGAAGGGAGCATGCCGAGAGACCCTGTGATCACACTGGCTTCATCTGATAAAATGTCTCCAAACATATTTTCAGTAACCATTACATCAAACTTTTTAGGCCATTGGATAAGTTGCATGGCTGCATTATCAACAAACATGTAATCAACCGTAATATCTTTATAGTCTTTTTCCATGTCCTGTACGGTTTCTCTCCATAACCGTGAAGTTCCCAGTACGTTGGCTTTATCTACAACAGTTAGTTCTTTTTTTCTTTTTTGTGCAAATTCAAAAGCGAGTTTGGTAACCCTTTGGATTTCGTCTTTTGAATACCCGCAAGTGTCAAAAGCTGTATTTCCATCTTCTGTTCTTCCCCGTGGTTCTCCAAAGTAAATACCGCCCGTGAGTTCTCTGATCATTATAAAGTCAGCGCCATCTATCAATTCCCTTTTCAGCGGCGATTTATCAATCAATGATTTAAAGGTAGTAACCGGCCTGATATTAGCAAACAAGCCCAGTCGTTTTCGCATATTCAGAAGGCCCTGCTCAGGCCTGACTTTGGCTTTGGGATCATTATCGTATTTTGTATCTCCTATTGCACCAAATAAAACAGCATCTGATTTCATGCATAGTTCATGTGTTTCTTCCGGATAGGGGCTTCCTACAGCATCAATCGCAGCAGCGCCAACATAGCCATGCTTAAATTGAAACTCATGATTGTATTTTACTGATATTGCTTTCATTACTTTAATTGCCTGATCAATGATTTCAGGGCCTATACCATCTCCCGGTAATACAGCTATGTTGAATTTCATGGAGTTAAATATATTTTATAGATAAATGGACATAAAAAAACAAAATGATTTTAACAATGCAAAGTGCAGAGAGCTGAGCGTCCTGCTCTTTACTCTCTGCACTTTGTAAAATAAGATGCTTTGTTAGCTTACCTGCCCGGCAATTATATCTCCAACTTCCGAAGTAGAAAAGCCCATTCTTCCTGCGCCCATGTCTTTTATTTTATTAGCAGTAACATCGGCAATAGCACTTTCAATTTTATCTTTGGCATCATCTTCTCCGAGTATTTCCAGCATCATGGCTGCACTTTGTATGGCAGCAAGCGGATTAATGATGTTTTGCCCGGTATATTTGGGAGCTGAACCACCAATGGGTTCAAACATGCTTACTCCTTCAGGGTTGATATTACCACCGGCAGCAATGCCCATGCCGCCTTGTGTCATTGCACCCAGGTCTGTGATGATATCACCAAACATATTGCCGGTTACAATCACATCAAACCATTCAGGGTTTTTTACCATCCACATGCAAGTGGCATCTACATGATAATAATCCCGGCGAATATTGGCATATTCTTTTTCGCCTAATTCATGGAATGTTCTTTCCCATAAATCATAAGCATAGGTTAATACATTGGTTTTCCCACAAAGGGCTAATGTATTGTCTTTGTTTCTTTTCCTGGTATATTCAAAAGCAAATTTCAGACAGCGCTCAACCTGGTGACGTGAATATACCATGCTCTGTACAGCTACTTCGTGTTCTGTTCCTTTCATCGAAAAACCGCCTGTACCTGTATACAGGCCACCGGTGTTTTCTCTTACCACCACATAATCAATGTCTTCCGGACCTTTGTTTTTCAGCGGAATGTCTACTCCAGGGTATAATTTTACAGGCCGGAGGTTGATGTATTGATCCAATTCAAAACGTGTTTTCAGCAAAATACCTTTTTCAAGGATTCCGGGTTTTACATCAGGATGTCCGATGGCACCCAATAAGATAGAGTCGAATTGCCTCAGTTCATCAATGGCTGAATCAGGCAATACTTCTCCTGTGCGTTTATACCTTTCTCCACCAAAGTCAAATTCGGTATAATCCATTTTATATCCAAATGGCTTGGCGGCAGCATTTAATACTTTCAATGCTTCACGCGTTACCTCAGGTCCTGTACCGTCACCCGGGATGACGGCAATTTTATATGATCTTTCACTCATAGTATAGTATATTTAATTATGTTATAAAAAGCAACAATAATAAAAATTAATTTTTGATTCACCTCACATATTTTCAATAATATTCAGCATTTTCAGGGTAGCTTTAATAGCTGCTACGGTCTGGTCGCTGTCAAGGCCTCTTGTTTTTAGTTTTTTTCCTTCATATTCCCAGGTGATAAATGTTTCAACCAGGGCATCGGTCTTTCCTCCGGGTGGAATGGTAACCGTGTAATCAGTTAGTATAGGATGCTTTTTTTTCAATTGGCCGTATATTTTCCAAATGGCTTTCATAAAAGCATCATATTGTCCGTCGCCAGGGGATGTTTCTTCATAATGGTTCCCGTTGATTTCAATGCTTACGACTGCCACAGGTTTAAGACCGTTGACTGATGAAAGTGAATAATTGTTTATTTTGATTTTTTCATCAATTGTAGTGCTTTTTAATACATCCGATATAATGTACGGAAGGTCTTCTTTGGTGACATTTTCTTTCTTATCTGCCAGCTCAATGATCCGTTGTGTTACTTTTTGCATTGACTCAGTATCCAGATTAATGCCCAATTCTTCCAGATTCTTTTTGATATTTGCTTTTCCTGAAGTTTTTCCCAGTGCGTATTCTCTTACCCTTCCAAACCGTTCGGGTTGTAGTTCATTATGGTACAGGTTGTTTTTGCTATCCCCGTCAGCATGAACCCCACATGTTTGAGTGAATACAAATTCACCAATTAATGGTTTGTTGGTTGGGATGCGGATGCCTGAAAATGATTCTACCAACTTGCTTATCAGGTTGAGCTTGGTTTCATTGATGTTCATATCACAATTCATATGGTCTTTGAGAATTGCAATGACACTTGATAATGGAACATTTCCTGCTCTTTCTCCCAATCCGTTTACAGTGGTATGAACGCATTTAATGCCTGCTTTTACGGCAGCATATACGTTTGCTGTAGCAAGGTCGTAATCATTATGCGGATGAAAGTCAAAATTTACTTCCGGATATTTGTCTACCATTGCTTTGCAGTAGGTGTATGTTGTATCCTGGTTTAATATCCCTAATGTATCGGGCAGCATGTAATTCTGAATGGGTTCGTTTTTCAATCCTTCCATTAAAAAGTCAATGTAATCTGGAGAATCCTTCATGCCATTCGACCAGTCTTCCAGATATACATTGATATTGAATCCGTTTTTTTGAGCATATTGAATAGATTGTCTGATATCTGCCAAGTGCTCTTCTGGTGTTTTCCGGAGCTGCTCTTTGGCATGTCTTTCAGAACCTTTGCATAATAAATTCACCGTTTTGCCACCTGCTTCCATGATCCAGTCAATGGATTTTTTCCCATCAATAAAGCCTAAGAACTCGATTTTATCCAGCATGTTTTTTGCAGCTGCCCATTCACAGATATGTTTTGCAGCACGGAATTCACCTTCTGAGACTCTGGCCGAACCGATTTCTAAACGATCTACTTTTACTTCTTCTAAAAGTATTTTGGCTATATTTAGTTTTTCCGTTTCGGTAAATGATACACCGGATGTTTGTTCTCCGTCACGGAGTGTAGTATCCATTATTTGCACGTGGCATTTGTTTGTTGTCATGGCGATTTTTTTTATCCCACAGAATAAGGGTTTTTAAATGCTTTGATCTTATCTTTTAAAGTCAACACATAGTCAATATCATCCAATCCTTTTAGTAAACACTCTTTTTTATACAGATTGATTTCAAATTGTTCTTTTTCTCCAGTCTTCATGAGTTCAATTTCCTGGTTTTCCAGGTCAACTTTAAATTTGGTATCAGGGTCATCTTGAATTGCCTGGAAAATTTTTTCTGAGAATTGTTCGGATATTTGTACCGGCAATACGCCATTATTCAGTGCGTTGTTTTTAAATATGTCGGCAAAAAAGCTGGACACCACTACACGGAATCCGTATCCATGGATGGCCCATGCTGCATGTTCCCGGCTGGAGCCACTACCAAAGTTTTTTCCGGCAACCAAAATTTCACCTTTGTATGTTGGGTCATTTAACACAAATTCTTTTTTAGGTTTTCCTTCTTTGTCATACCTCCAGTCGCAAAATAAATTATCACCAAAGCCTTCACGTGTTGTGGCTTTTAAAAAACGTGCAGGGATGATCTGATCTGTATCTATGTTTTCATATGGGAGTGGCACTGCTGTGCTTTCCAATGTTTTGAATTTTTCGATAGCCATTGTTTGTTGTTTTTTAAAAGTTAAGAAAATCAATCCATTAATTCTCTGGGGTCTGTGATTCGACCGGTTACAGCAGCTGCTGCAGCTACCAGCGGACTGGCCAGGATGGTACGTGAACCCGGCCCCTGGCGTCCTTCAAAATTCCTGTTGGATGTTGATACAGCATATTTGCCTTCCGGCACTTTGTCTTCATTCATTGCCAGGCATGCAGAGCATCCGGGTTGACGGAATTCAAAACCGGCTTCTTCCAGGGTTTTCACCAGGCCTTCTTCCTGGGCCTGTTTCTCAACTTGTTTGGAACCGGGCACGATCCATGCAGTCACATTGTCTGCTTTTTGTCTGCCTTTTACCAAATCTACAAATTCACGGAAGTCTTCTATTCGTCCGTTTGTACAACTGCCAACAAAGACATAGTCTATTTTTTTGCCTGCCATAGGTTCACCCGGATTGAACCCCATGTAATCGAGTGATTTTTTGAATGATCCTTTACTGCTGTCAGGAATATCGGATTCATGAGGGATGTTTTCTGTGATGCCAATACCCATGCCCGGATTGGTTCCAAAAGTAACCATGGGTTCTATGTCATTGGCTTCAAATGTATACTCTGTGTCGAATACAGCTCCTTCATCCGTATATAATTGTTTCCATTTTTCTACAGCTTTGTCAAATTTATCACCTTTTGGGGCATATTCGCGGCCTTTTAAGTAATCAAAAGTGGTTTGATCGGGAGCTATGAACCCACCGCGTGCGCCACTTTCTATGCTCATATTGCTCACAGTCATACGGCCTTCCATAGACAAGTTTTGGATAGCCTGACCGGCATATTCTATAAAATGGCCGGTGCCACCGCTTGTTGACAGCTTAGAGATGATATAAAGGATCAGGTCTTTTGATGTGACACCTTTTTGAAGTGCTCCGTTGACAGTGATTCGCATTTTTTTAGGTTTAGGCTGTAAAATGCAATGTGTGGCAAGTACCATTTCTACTTCACTGGTACCAACACCAAAAGCAACAGCACCAAATGCCCCGTGCGTTGAAGTATGGCTGTCGCCACAAACAATTGTGAGCCCGGGTTGTGTAATGCCTAATTCAGGCCCTACAACATGTACAACACCCTGGTATGGATGGTTGAGCCCAAAATGAAGAATTCCAAATTCACTGGTATTCTTTTCTAAAGTGTTGACTTGTGTCCTGGAGAGTTCCTCTTTGATTTCCAGGTGCTGATTCAGTGTTGGAACATTGTGGTCTGGTGTTGCCACAGTGTCTTCTTTTGTGAATACATCGAGTCCACGGTTTCTGAGCCCTTCAAAAGCTTGTGGACTGGTTACTTCATGCACAAAGTGTTTGTCAATGTACAACACACTGGGGCCGCCTTCTATTTGTGATATTACATGGCTGTCCCAAATTTTGTCAAATAATGTTTTTGCCGCCAAAGTCTGTTTATTTAAATAGTTAAACCATGATAAAATAAAAAAACCATTCTTACATTTCGGAAAGAATGGTTTTTTTTATCTTTTTTAGCATATACCATTCTCACCTGGGAAATTGAATAATTATACCAGCAAGTAATAAAATGTCAATGATAATGAATGATATATTGCTTAAATTTCTCATTTATAATTTGATATATAAATAATAGTATGTTTTTGTCTTGTAAAAGTTATCTATGTGCACAAAAATATAAAATTATAATTAAAAGAAAAAATATTTGACACCCTCTTTATTCATTTTCCATAGCTTCCACTACTTCGTCTGTTATTTCGAGGTTGTGAAATACTTGCTGCACATCTTCATCTTCTTCAAACTCATCAATGATTTTTAATGTTTTAATGGCATCTTCTTTATTCAGTGATTTTGTTGTAATAGGGATTCGTTTTAATTCGGCGTTTTCTGTCTCAATATTTATCTCTTCCAGTTTTTTTTGTACACTACCGAAATTTTCAAGAGATGTTGTCAGAATGAAATATTCTTCATCGGACTCAATGTCATCAATCCCTGCATCTATCATTTCCAATTCAAATTCTTCCGGGTCTGTATCTTCTTTGATGGGGATGGTAAATACGCCTTTTTGTTCAAACTGAAAACTCAATGAACCTTTTGTTCCCAAATTGCCTCCCCGTTTATTGAATATTGCCCGTACAGAACTGACGGTTCTGTTTTTATTATCTGTCAGACATTCAACAATAACACCTATGCCATGAAGCAAATAGCCTTCATATGTTTCTTTTTCAAGATTGCTGGGGTCTTTTTTTGCTTTATTAATTGCTCTTTCAACGTTGTCTTTGGGCATGTTAACCCCTTTTGCATTAGAGATTGCCGTTCGTAACTGGGCATTGGTGGTAGGGTCTGTATCGCCGCCTGCATCTTTAATGGCAATTTCAATTTCTTTGGTGACGCGTGAGAAAATTTTGGATCGCTTGGCATCGGCTGCCCCTTTTTTACGTTTTACTTTTGACCATTTATTATGTCCTGCCATAGTATGATAGTGTTAATTTTATGAGCAAACGATTCAACTATTAGATGTCGGAATTGTAATTTATTTTTTGCTTTGCATCTTTTAAAGATGAAGGGTTTGCTTATTTAATACAGTTTATTAATGCAAAAATATAAATTATCTTTATAATTGTTATGAACTTTTTAACGGAAATATAAACTGATGATCATATTCATTATATTTGTTTTTTGAAAGAAAGGAATTATTGGTACTACCCTTATTTTAGTGGTTAAATATTTTTACGTTTTGAAAATCAACGAGAGGAGAAGCAAATGAATACAGAAAAAATCAAACCGGAACCCGCTCCGATATATTTTTTCCTTGAGACATACGGGTGCCAGATGAATGTGAATGACAGCGAAATTTTGGTGGCGCTAATGGAGCAAAAACAGTACCGGTTGACCGAAGATATTGATCAGGCACACATCGTGTTCATGAATACATGTGCGGTCAGAGAAAACGCTGAAAAACGAGTGTTGGGGAGAATTAACCATTATAAACAATTGCAGAAAAAAAGACCGGATTTGATGATTGCTGTGATTGGATGTATGGCAGAACGAATGAAAGAAACTCTGTTTGAAAAAGGGGTAGACCTGGTAGCAGGGCCGGATGCTTATCGCGATGTCTATAAACTGCTTGAACAAATTCAGCACAATGATACAACTGCCATTAATACAGAATTATCTAAAGAAGAAACTTATGGAGATATTATTCCTGTGCGTGTAGGAAAACATAATGTATCTGCTTTCATTTCCATTATGAGAGGATGTGATAATTATTGTTCCTATTGTGTGGTGCCGTATACCAGGGGACGGGAACGTAGCAGGGATGTCAAGAGTATTGTAAATGAAGTAGATCATTTGATAGAGCATGGATACAAAGAGGTGACACTGCTCGGACAAAATGTTAATTCGTATGCCTGGAAGGATGAAGATGGAAAACAAATTAATTTTCCTGTGTTGATGGATAAGGTGGCCCAACGATCGAAGAATTTGCGGATACGGTTTGCAACATCACATCCTAAAGATATGTCGGATGAGCTTTTGCATGTGATTGCTGCATATCCCAATATTTGCAAGCACATCCATTTGCCTTGCCAATCAGGAAGCAGCCGTGTGCTTCAACGCATGAACCGCAAATACACACGGACATGGTATCTCGACAGGGTTGAGGCGATCAGAAAAATTGTACCGGAGTGTTCAATTACAACAGATATTATTTCGGGATTTTGTGGAGAAACAGAACAAGACCACCAGGAAACCCTCTCACTTATTCGTGAAGTAGGTTTTGATTCTGCTTTTACTTTTAGGTATTCGGTACGTCCGGGCACCCTTGCCGAAAAAAAATACAGTGATGATGTGCCCGAAGAGGCCAAAATAAAACGGCTGAATGAAATCATATCATTGCAGCAGGATGTATCAAGGGAAAATAATCGGGCGATGTTGGGAAGGGAAGTCTGTGTGCTTATTGAAGGAACTTCGAAACGGTCAGATGAACATTATATGGGCAGAACATCCCAAAATAAACTTGTTGTGTTTCCAAAAACAAGCCAACAACCGGGAGAATATGTTATGGTAAAGATCAGGGAAGTCTCTTCTGCTACATTGATTGGAGAATTGCTTTAAGGATGAGTTTGGATGTATCAGTTTTTAGCATTTTTTACTGGTTATAAAAAAAAACATTATTTTAAAATGCGTATATTAAAAAAAGGTTTAAATTTGTCAAAATATTTAATTTTTTTAATACATATAAAATTTATTAACAATTTAAAACTAATAAGGTTATGAAAAAAATACTTTATTTCGTTTTGGTAATGTTTATTGCCATGTATTCTTGTAGTAAAGATGATTCATCTGATGATAAGTCACAGGTTGAGTCCGACAAACAAGCAATTGATGAGACCATTGATAATATGGGGTCTGATTTTGGCGATATGATGGAAACAGAAGGCATGAAAGCCATGCAATCATATTCTACTTTGGGAGGAGATGCTATAGCTCTTAAAAGCACCGGTGATTCAAAAAACCTTCGATCTCTATTGCCGAATGAGAGCAGGTTGAAAGCTATTACAGGAAGTGAAGAGTTTAATGCACATTGTGGCACTTATACCTGGAATGCAACAAACCAGGGGTGGGATTATGACAGTTTAAATCCTTCAAATAAGATAATTGTTAATTTCCCGACAGATACGAATAATCAGACGAATTTAGACGGGGTTCTGACAATTAATGATTATTCGGAGCAAATGTTTGTTACAAATGAAGGCATTTATATGGATACAAGTTATTGCCCTACAAGCATTATAGCTGATTTGAAAGTGGATGGCACAACATATATTGATTTTAGCTTTACTGCTTCCTGGGCCAATGCCGACATGCCAACTTCTCTCACTGCTTCATTGGATGTGAATCCTTATTCATTTTCTATAGCATTTACAGACGGAGGCACATCTATTACAGCCAGTGCAAATATTTCTCTCAATTCAACTACCTTATTTGGGTTAAGCGGTTCTGTGCTTTTTTATTCCAGCTCTAAGGATTCTGCAAAATATCTGTCAAATGCTGTTGTTACTTATCGTGATCTGCAGTTAAAAGGGAATGTAGATATAGATGCGATGAATAAAGCCGAAAATACTTCTCAGGCAAACACTGCATTGGATATTTCATTGTATCATACCGGCGGGTCTAAGATAGCTGATATTGTAATGGTAGATGTTACAACTGACAGTACAGATGTTTATCTTGAATATTCGGATGGCTCACAGGAACCGGCCAGTAAATATGGCGAGTCTCTTGCCAACTCAATTGAAGAAGATGCCCAAAAAATGGATAATTTCTTCAATAGCAAATAGTGCATAATTGACATACTAATGTTGAAAGGCCTGTTTGAACGACAGGCCTTTTTTTGTGTTTTCATGGAAACATTAACTGAATTTTTTTTGATGAACCGAGCTATGACAATTTTTTTGTCACTTTTTTTCTAAAAAAAAGTAACAAAACCAAGCAAAGACAAATACAGCAGCGACGCAACATAGTTGATGGCAAGATTTTGTGCAAACGTAACAAAGTTATCGAACATTATGACCCAAATACTAATTAATCATACAACGACTTTCTGTATTCATCAATCGGTTCGCATGTGCAAACGAGATGTCTGTCTCCATAAGCATCATCAACCCTGGCTACGGAAGGCCAGAATTTTTTCTCTTTAAGCCACTTGAGCGGATAGGCTGCTTTTTCTCTAGAATATGAATGGGCCCAGTTGCTGGATGTGACTTCTTTAATGGTGTGGGGAGCATTTTTGAGAACATTGTCTTGTTTGTCTGCCTGTTGCTGCTCAATTTCTTTTATTTCATCATGAATAGAAGCCATGGCTTCTATGAATCTATCAAGTTCCTGCAATGATTCGCTTTCTGTGGGCTCAATCATCAATGTGCCTGGTACCGGAAAAGACAGGGTAGGGGCATGAAATCCATAATCCATGAGCCGTTTGGCTATGTCAGTCTCGGTAATCCCTGTAGTTTCTTTGAAAGGCCTGCAGTCAACGATCATTTCATGTCCTACCATGCCTTCATCGTTTGTATATAAAATGTCAAAGTAATTGCTGAGTTTTTTGGAGATATAATTGGCATTGAGTATGGCAGTTTCTGCGGTTTTTCGAATACCGTCTTTTCCCAACATTTTAATGTATCCATAAGAAATGGGTAAAATACCCGGACTTCCCCAGGGCGAACCGGTGACAGCGTGAATACCGTTTTTGCCACCGGTTTGCATTAGTGGATGCGTGGGCAAAAACTCAACAAGATTTTCTGCCACTACAATAGGACCCATGCCGGGCCCGCCTCCACCATGCGGGATGGCAAAGGTTTTATGAAGATTAAGATGACAAACATCTGCTCCGATTTTCGCCGGGTTTGTCAATCCGTTTTGGGCATTCAGATTGGCGCCATCCATGTATACAAGTCCTCCGTTTTCATGTATGGTATTCACCATATCTATGATATTTTTTTCAAAGATGCCGTGCGTTGAAGGGTATGTGACCATGAATCCTGCCAGCCGGTCCTTGTTCTCCTCAGCCAATTGTTTAAGATTATGAATATCAACATTTCCTTTTTCGTCACAGGGTACAATTTTAACCTCCATACCGGCCATTATAGCACTTGCCGGATTGGTCCCATGAGCAGAGGAAGGAATGAGAACGATGTTTCTATCCGGATGGGAATGGCGAATATGGTATTGACGCATGACCATTAATCCGGCGTACTCGCCCATAGCACCGGAATTAGGTTGGAATGAAATGGCTGCCATCCCGGTGATCTTTAACAGGTCTTTCCCCAAATCACTCATGATTTCCTGGTATCCTTCTGATTGGTCAAGAGGTACAAAGGGATGTATGTTGCACAAATTGTCCCAGCTCAAAGGCATCATTTCGGCTGCTGCATTGAGTTTCATAGTGCATGAACCAAGCGGGATCATGGAGTGGACCAGGGAAAAATCTTTTTGTTCGAGCCGTTTAATGTACCTCATCATTTCTGTCTCAGACCGGTAATGATTGAAGACATCTTGTTGCATAAAGCTGGATTTTCGGATAAAACGGTCGTCTATATTTTGTTTTGCAGGTAGTTCAATGGATTTATATTTTTCTTTTGCTGCAATTGAAAAAATCTGGTTGATCCGGTTAATATCATCAAGTGTTGAGGTTTCATCCAGGCTAATTCCTATTGTTTGATGATCAATGTAACGGAAGTTTACACCCCTGTCAAGAGCAATATCTTTTATTTGAATAGGGCTTATATCTTTGGGTATTTGTACCTTCAGTGTATCAAAATAATTTTCATTTAACTGTTTGAATCCTAATTCAATGAGTTTATCTGATAAGGCTACTGTCAACTGGTGGATATGCATGGCAATAGCTTTCAGGCCATCTGCACCGTGATAAACACCATACATTCCGGAAATTGTGGCAAGCAAAGCCTGTGCTGTGCAAATGTTTGAGGTGGCTTTTTCCCGTTTAATATGTTGTTCCCTTGTCTGAATTGCCATTCTTAATGCCGGATCACCTTGTTTATCCACAGATACTCCAATGATTCTTCCGGGGATTTTTCGTTTGTATTTTTCTTTTGTTGCAAAGTAAGCAGCATGAGGCCCTCCATAAGCTAATGGTGTGCCGAATCGTTGAGCTGACCCAAGAACAATATCGGCGCCCCATTCTCCGGGAGGGGTAAGTAATGCCAGGCTTAACAGGTCTGATGCAACAGCTACCAGTGCATTATGCTGGTGCATAATATCAATAAATTTCGAATAATTATTGATGTTTCCAAAGGAATCGGGATATTGAACCAAAGCACCAAAAAGCCCATGGCCGAATTCACATTGCTCAGCATTGTCAATGATCAGCTCAATATTAAGTGCTTCAGCTCTTGTTTTAAGAACATCAATTGTTTGTGGGAATACATTTTTATCAACAAAAAATGCATTGATTCCTTTTTTTTGTTGATCACGTGACCGTAGCTGATACATCATAAACATGGCCTCGGCAGCTGCTGAGGCTTCATCAAGCAATGAGGCATTGGTGATTTCCATTTTGGTGAGTTCTGTTACCATTGTTTGGAAATTTAACAATGCTTCTAGCCTGCCCTGCGATATTTCGGCTTGATATGGGGTGTATGGAGTGTACCAGGCAGGATTTTCAAGAATGTTGCGTTTAATTACAGCCGGCATGATGGTGTTGTAATATCCCAGCCCTATATATGGTTTAAATAATTTATTTTTGGATGCAATTCGTTTTATCCGGTTCAGAAATTGATGTTCACTGATGCCTTTTTTTAAATTAAGCGGTTCATTGACTATGATGTCTGGAGGAATGACTTTGCGAATAAGGTCATTCATATTGTTTACCTTTATAACCTTGAGCATCTCATCTATTTCGTGTTGGCGTGGGCCAATATGTCTGGAAGTAAATTCATTATAATTCATTCGAAACTATTTTTTAAGTACGCTATTTTTTGTTTTATTCAAAATCGTTGATTATATATTTTAGTTCTACTGCATATTTAGAGGAAGCCATATCCTGAGTATTCAGTATTCAGAATCGCTTCATAATAGGCTTCAATTAGTTTACTCACTTATTTTGTATACCGACAAAACTAATTGATGTGATTTCTGCCATATAATTAAATCCTTAAAGCTTTTCGACTTTTTATTATTCATATTCTTTTTTCTTGTCTTCTAAATTC
>CAZJWE010000060.1:0-17936 GCA_964549265.1 uncultured Bacteroidales bacterium
AGCAATTTTGGGGCAAGCGTAACGAAGTTAGCGGACATGATGGACAAACACTATTTAGTCAACGATTTAAAAAATAAAGAAATGGAAACTATAAAGCAAATGCCGCAAAAAGATGATTTATTAAATTGGTATCACAAAAATGTAAAAGATAAGATACGTGAAGTAAACGGCCACATTCATACACCATATTCATTCAGTGCATTCAATGATATTGAACAGGCATTTCGGATGGCAAAAGAAGAAGACATTGATGTTTTGGGTATTAATGATTTTTTTATCACAGATGGATACGATGATTTTGCCCGCTTAGCAGATAAACACAATATATTTCCATTATTCAATATAGAATTCATCGGTCTTTTAAAAAAAGCAGAAGAACAAAAACACAAGGTAAATGACCCTAAAAATCCGGGGCGTACTTATTTTAGCGGAAAAGGATTGGATTACCCGGTGTCATTGTCAGATGAGTTTTTGACGAAATTAAACAAGGTGAAACTCAAATCCCAGGACCATATGCACTTGATGATAGAAAAAGCCAATAAACTATTGTGTTCTGTTTCAGATATTACCATTTCATACAAAGAAATTAAAGAGACATTGGCAAAGGAACTGGTCCGTGAACGGCATATTGCTCAGGTTATCAGAATTAAAGCCATGCAACAATTCAAAAATCAAGAAGCTTTAAAATCGTTCCTGCAGGCATTGTATTCCGGTACCCCATCTAACGTTGACCCTGAAAACGAAGCAGCCCTGGAAAATGAAATCAGGTCTATGATTTTAAAAAAGGGGGGAGCAGCATTTGTTCCAGAAGACCCTCAGGCGTTTATGAATATTGAAGAGATCATAGAAATTATATTAAATGCCGGAGGAATTCCTTGCTATCCGGTTTTATTGGACGATCCGGATGGAAATTTCACCGATTTTGAAGGCGATTGGGATGCATTGCACAGAGAGTTGACAGAGAAAAATATAGGGTGCCTTGAACTGATTCCTGGTAGGAATGATTTGGATATATTGACTGATTTTGTGAAGTTTTTTGATGAACGTGACTTCATTATCCTGCTGGGAACCGAACATAACACACCAAAACTTGACCCCGTTAAAGTCAGTGCACGCAATGGGATGTTAAGTGATGAATTGAAAAAAATATCATTTAAAGGGGCATGTGTTGTTGCAGCGCATCAATATCTGAGAGCAAAAGGCGAAAATGGTTATATAATGAATGGAGAGCCATTGAAAGATAATATCTCCGAATTTATCAGACTGGGAAATGCAGCTATTGAATATTATTTGAATCATAAATAAAACAAAACAAATGGGTCAATTGAAAGAATTAATTGAACTGGCAAGATTTTACGGCCAAAATAAAGAACAGACCATTGCCGGAGGCGGCAATGTTTCGGTAAAAGATAAACAACATATAACCATCACAGCAAGCGGCGCCGAATTAAGCAAACTATCTGAAAAGGACCTTGTAACACTCGACCGGAATAAGCTTGACGTCATTGTAAACAGGAAATATGATGATGAACCGTTAAAAAGAGAAAAACAAGTCAGAAAAGGCCTTCAGGAGAGTGTTGTCTCAGAAGAGAATACGCTGACACCATCTGTAGATACAGCCATTCATCAGCTTATTGCTTATAAATATGTGGTGCATCTGCACCCCACCATTGTAAATGGCATGGCATGCAGTAAGAAAGCAGAAGAACATACGCACCAGCTATTTGGCCAAAAAGCTATGTTTGTTCCATATGCCGTAGGATATGGCCTTTACATGGCACTGCAGAATAAATTGGAAGAATACAGAAAGACATCAGATTCTGATCCTGAAATCATTGTCCTTGAAAACCACGGGGTGCTGGTTAATAGTGATTCACTTAGTGCAATCCGGCAATTAACGGACCTTATGCATTCTAAAATACAACATCATGCAACACAACAACCGGATGTGTCTGTGATTGAGCCGGATAAAAATATCGCAGAAATAATGCCCGGCATCCGTATGTTGCTATCACACGATTCAAAAAAGATCATAAAACACAGGAACAATCGGCTTATCAACCAATTTTCGGGATGCATGAATTGTTTTGATAAAATAGCAAAACCTTTTACACCGGATATAGTTGCCTATTGTGGAGAGCAATATGTATATGTTCCCACTAAAAATAAAAAAACCGAAGACATTTTAAAAGAAATCCAGGATAGCATAAATTATTCAGATGAGATCCCGGGTATTTTTCTTTTAGAAGATTATGGATTGTTTTCTGCAGGAATAAATCATAAAGCTGCACAAATAGCTCTTGATACATTTGAAGATTTAATGAAAATCAGCTTTTATAGCGATGACTTTGGTGGCCCAAAACCCCTTTCAGATGAAGCGATTGCCTTTATTAGAAAATGGAAGCCCGGGAATACAGAAGCTCCTGATATTAAATCGCCCGAAGGAAAAATCGCAATTGTGACAGGAGGTGCCCAGGGGTTTGGAAGCGGGATTGTAGAAAATTTGTTTGAAAAAGGAGTCAATGTAGTAATTGCAGATTTACAGGAAGAAAAGGGGCAGGAATTCGCTGCAACTTTAAATGATAAATCACAAACAAGCCATGCACTTTTTGTTAAAACCGATGTATCAGATGATAGTTCTGTTGAGCATCTTTTATTTGAAACCGTCAGAGAATTTGGAGGACTGGACCTGTTTATAAGCAATGCTGGAGTTTTGCGTGCAGGCGGACTGGATGAAATGGACAGCAACACATTTGATTTTATGACCAGGGTCAATTATAAAGGATTTTTTATCTGTGCCAAACATGCATCAAAAATCATGAAACTCCAATCAAAATATAAAGGAGATTATTTTACGGATATCATCCAAATCAATTCAAAATCAGGTTTGCAGGGAAGCAATAAGAATTTTACATATGCCGGTGGCAAATTCGGTGGTATTGGACTGGCTCAGTCTTTTGCCCTCGAATTAATGCCTTTTAATATCAAAGTAAATGCCATATGTCCCGGGAATTTCTTTGACGGGCCATTATGGTCGGATCCTGAAAAAGGGCTATTTGTTCAATATTTAAAAGCAGGAAAAGTGCCAGGTGCCAAAACAATAGAAGATGTTAAAAACCATTATGAGAACCAGGTTCCTGCAAAACGCGGTTGCTACCCCGAAGATGTCATGAACGCTGTTTATTATGCAATGCAGCAGGAGTATGAAACCGGACAGGCAATCCCTGTTACCGGTGGGCAGGTGATGTTGAAGTAAACAGTGTTTGGATCATAATTTTGTCATGGCTCGGTTCATATATTGAATTTGTATCACATTAATATTACAAGAGACAAACAATAAAAGGTATTGTATAATACGTTTATTGGTTGTATAGCCAATTTTCCTTTTTTTACATTATAATTATGTTTCATTTTATTATATACAAATTGAAAAAAATTTTTTTTTTCTTGTTATAAATATTATATTTGCTTTTATTCAAATAAATATATTATAAACATAAAAAATATTGAGTATAGATATCAAATACTTTAACTAAAAAAATGTAATAATGAAAATAAAACTATTATTTGGACTTTTATTAAGTTGTTTAACAACAATTGCAATGTATGGGCAGCATACAGTTAAAGGGAAAGTGGTGGATGAAGCGACAGGAGAAGCTATGATTGGCACCAATGTTGTCGAGAAAGGGACTACAAATGGTACGACTACAGACATTGATGGAAATTATACGCTTGAAGTAAGTTCACCTGATGCCACTCTGCATGTTTCTTTCGTGGGCTATCAAGAAAAAACCATTCCTATTAAAGGAAGATATGAAATTAATGTTTCCCTTATAGAAGGAGAGGAGATTGGAGTGGTTGTTCGAGAAGGGTATCGAACAGTAAAAAAAGCGGATTTAACGAGTTCGATAGAAGTCGTTGAGTCCAAAGACATCGAAAGTGTTCCGATCATGAGTTCCGAGGAAGTATTGCAGGGGAAAGCCAGTGGAGTGTTTGTGGCTTCCAGTACTGGAGCTCCCGGATCACCTATATCTGTGAAGATACGTGGTGTTGGAACTCCTAATAACACAGACCCGTTGTATGTGGTTGATGGAATGCCTATTAAAGATGCAACATTTGGACAACATGACAACCCGCAGGGTATCAGCTTTTTAAACCCCTCAGATATTGAATCTATTCAGGTTTTAAAAGATGCATCCGCTACTGCTATCTATGGTACAAGAGGTGCTAATGGTGTTGTGATTATAACTACCAAACAAGGAAAAAAAGGTGAACCGGTAATTGGCTTTAATGCATATTATGGCAATCAAAATCTTCCTGAATATATAAGACATGACCTTTTATCAGGGTCTGAATTTGCTGAATTAAATATTATTGCTTCTAAAAATGCTAATAGACGTCCGCGTCGTTTTAATGAAGATTCAATAGCAAACCTGCCCACAACGGATTGGCAGGATGAAATTTTTACTGTTGCCCCCATGCATAATCTTCAACTAAACCTCTCCGGAGGTACAGATGCAGGTAATTATTATATGAGTTTCAATAAATTTAATCAGGGAGGTATCCTTAAATATTCAAGCTTTGACAGGTATTCTGCACGACTTAATTCATCATATAAAGCAACAGATTGGTTGAATATTGGAGAAAACCTTTCAATCAACAATACCATAAACCAAAAACAAAGAAACCAGGGGTTAGGAACAAATGGTGTAACAGGCAGTCCTATTGCCGCAGCAATTCAAGCCGACCCTTCCGAACCCGTTTACAATGAAGAAGGAGAACTTAGTTACCTTCAAAATACATATAATGTAGCAAATCCTGTAGGAATACTTGAAAGACGTAATTATAATTATACAACCAACAGAATACAAGGTTCTGCTTTTGCCGAGCTTAATTTCGGAGAATTAGTTAATGTACTCAAAGGCTTAAAGTATAAATTCCAAGCAGGAATAGACCGGTCATGGGGAGAATATAAAGAAGTATGGCCGGAATATGAAGTAGGCGGTAATGACAAGAGTTTACAAACCGTTTTAATGACAAAAAGGGAAGAATGGGATAATTACCTGATTGAAAACACGATACATTATGATTTTGGAATCGCTGAGGCACATAATTTTAGCATATTAGGTGGTTATACTGTACAGGAAGAAGTTCATACATGGGAAGGAGCAGCTTCTGAATTGCCTACCTCTGATGAGCAAATGCTTCATCATGGATCAAGAACAAGCATTGAATTTTTAAAATCACAGAGCGGGTCAGCAAAGGAATGGGGTTTGTTATCATATTTGGGAAGATTAAGCTATGATTACAATCAAAAGATTCTGTTCAATGCAAGTTTTCGTAGAGATGGTTCTTCTCGATTTGGAAGCAATAACAGATGGGCTAACTTCCCTGCATTTTCTTTAGCGTGGAAAATATCACAGGAACCTTTTATGGAACAATATACATTCATTGATTTATTAAAAGTAAGATTTGGCTGGGGTAAAGTAGGAAATCAAAATATTAAACCTTATGCCTTTACTGTGGACGCGCTTTATCATCCAAGACCAGGCTCAGGACCAGCTATTGCGCAACCTTATGTTTATTTTGGTGCCGATGGCAGCAATCAACAGCCTGTGTTATTTATTGATGGTGTACCAAACCAGAATATTAAATGGGAAACTACACAGACAACAAATATTGGATTTGATATTAATTTATGGGAAAGCAAATTCGTTACCACCATTGATTTGTATGATAAAACAACATTCGATTTATTATTAACCAAGCCTGTTCCTGATTATACTGGTGTTAATGTTGGAAACCTTGGGGAATTTATTACCAATGCTGGGGAAATTAATAACAAAGGGATAGATTTTTCTACTTCGTACAGAGATATGGTTAATAAAGATATTGATTACCGTATTGGAG
Organism: uncultured Bacteroidales bacterium; assembly: GCA_964549265.1. Classification (GTDB taxonomy): domain Bacteria; phylum Bacteroidota; class Bacteroidia; order Bacteroidales; family JBBRXJ01; genus CAYMKE01. The sequence goes on from CAZJWE010000060.1 coordinate 5,911, forward strand.
GTAACTTTTCAAAAGTAATTAATGAGGTAGTAGAATTGGAAGGTGGAGCCCCCTTATCTTCCGGTGATGATTTTCCTGTGAAAATGATAGAAGGAAGACCCATTGGAGGATTTAAAGGATATGTATATGACGGTTTGTTTAAGAGTCAGGAAGAAGTAGAAAGTCATGCTGATCAAACAGGTGCATTAGTTGGAGCCATGAGATTTAAAGACTTAAACAAGGATGGAGTAATAGATGAAAAGGATCAGACAATTGTAGGACAGGCATTACCGGATCTACTTTATGGATTCAATGCCGGAATATCATATAAAAACTTAGACTTAAGCATTTTAACTCAGGGTGTGTATGGTAATTCAATAGTCAATAGAGTTAGACAAGAAGCATTGTACGACATCAAGGTAAGTCATAATGTAAGTAAAGACTTGCTTGATTATTTCATAGAAGGTGAAAATGAAGATACAGATATACCTAAATTAAATGCTATAGACCTTAATAAATCTTTAAGGTCTTCCTCTTATTTTGTTGAATCAGGGTCTTATTTTAGGATTAAAACAATTACATTGTCATATAATTTGCCACAAAAATGGATTAACCCTATCCAAATGACCAGGGCACGAGTATATTTTACAGTCCAGAATTTATATACCTTTACAAATTACTCGGGGTATAATCCTGAAATTGGTAAATCAACAGCCCCCGGCTCAAACCCATTATCATTCGGTATAGATAACGCTGTATATCCATTACCAAGAACTTATATATTTGGAATAAATATAAATATGTAAAATAGAATAATTTAATTATTTAAATAAAAAAATGATGAAAACAAAAGTGAAATTATATTCAATCATCGGATTAATAACCATAGTATTATTTAGTTGTAATGAAGATGAAATTTTAGAAAAACCGTTTCAACCCGGCACAAGTTCTGATGCTGAAAAGTATCAAACTCTTGAAGGAATGACACACATCATGAATGGTGCTTATTATTCCTATATAGATTGGTATCAGCCACACCTCTTTTATGCTGCATATGTAGCTTTAGGTAGTACAAGAAGTGATGATGCATGGGCTGGTGGAGGAATTACCGAAACCAATACAGCATGGCATGAAATAAATGAATACAGATTATATTCAGATAATGCATATGTGGAATATATGTGGAAATTTTGTTATGAAAGCATCCGGTCTTGCAATATCATTATCGAAAATATCAATATCACCAGAGAAGCGGAACCGGACAAAACCAAAGAGCTTGATAATTTAGTTGGTCAAGCATTAACTCTCAGGGCTTTTGGTTATTATATGCTGGCAAGAAATTTTGGAGACGTTCCAATCGCATTAAATTCAAATGAAATAGAAATTATTGGACGTGATGATATTAAAGATGTTTATAAACAAATTATAAAAGATTTAAATGATGCTATAGCCATTAAAGAATTTAAGTCGCATAATGAATTAAAAGGAACAAAAGATATGGGCAGAATGAACAAAAGCGCTGCTAAAGCATTGAAGGTAAAAGCTTATATGGAAATGGCTGCAATTGACAAATCCAATAGAACACAACATTTTACAAATGCATATAACATCGCTAAAGAAGTTATTGAATCCGGTATTTATTTATTAAATGGTATAGACTATAATGAGGAGTGGAAAAATGAAAATAAATTTGCAGATTCTAAAATAATAGAAATAGGGTACCCTAAACCCGGTCAAGAAAGTTATCACTTTTATCATGCTACTCTCCTAAGACCAAGACATTTATATCAACATGGAACAAATAAAAAAATATCTGGGAGACTGGATAATGGATGGGGATTTAATACACCTACTCAGGATTTTGTGAATTCGTTTACAGATGGAGACCCAAGAAAACATTGGTCAATATGGGTACAAGGTGACAGCACTGACTTATTACAAGAAAAAGATGTGCATTACGAAATATGTTTTTATGCAAGTCATACCGGTTATTATTACCGGAAAATGTCAATGAATAAATATAAGGGTACTGGTGATAAGTCTTTCGATAATCAAATTTTTTATAGATATGCCGATTTATTATTATTAGGAGCAGAAGCTGCTATTGAAGTTGGAGGAACAGCCATTAATGATGCTGTAACATGGATTAATACAGTAAGAACCAGAGCCAGAAACACCCCTGCTGCTCCGGGACACGAAGCAGATAAAATTGACGGTGTACCGGCAGATGTGACAACCACAGACCAGGCTACATTAAGAGATATAGTCAGAAACGAAAGAAGAGTGGAACTGGGATGTGAAGGAGAGCGTTTTTATGACCTGAAACGATGGTATTATATACATAACGAAAATATCGAGCATATTATTGAAACGGCATATCAGGTGAAGGGCCCCGATTATCTGGAAACACTGTCTGGAAATACTGTCATACAGGAAGCAGGAGATTCCAGAAGCACGCTTGATGTGGATGTATCCATTCCAAAACATTTATTATGCCCTATACCACAACGAGAAATAGAAACAACAAATGGTAAAATATCCCAAAATCCAGGATATTAATATAAAATAATTTAATAAAACATTTTAAAAATAAATGAAAATGAAAAATGCAATAATTATAATATGTATAGCAATAATTAGTATGGTTGCATGTGAAAAAGAAGTTGAAAAACCCAAAGCAAAATTTCATATTGAAGTATTAGATACATTAAAAGGCGAGGTCGTTACGTTGAGTAAACCATATAAGGTATATGTTGGACAACAACTTAAACTTTATCCTGATAATGACGCGGAATTCAATTCATTCTGGCCCGGTGACACCGTTTATAAAGATGATACTCTTTACCATTATTATGATGAAAATAATTTAACCAGATATCATAGAGGGGAATCAATTGATAGTGATGAAACATTTATTGAATATACATACAAAAAAGCAGGTACTTATAATGCTACTTTTATAAGCAGCAATGCAGCAAATGATGGCGAAGAACTTAAGACTTCCACTGCAAATTTTACAATAACAGTAGAATAACCAGCATATTTTATTGGTATAATAATTTTTTTTTGTAACTTTATGCAAACTTTTATATAATTGTTTAATAAAAAAATTAACATCATGAAAAATTATAACAAATTATTTTTAGTAGCATTAGCTGCTTTTTGTTTAGCAGTAGGAGTCAACGCTCAAAAAACTGCCACTATTAAAAAATTAGCCCCATCAACTTCTGTTACTATTGATGGCGTGGAAGACGAAGCTTTTTGGTCAAGTGCTGAAGAATTTACAGAAATTACATACAATAATGCCTCTCCTGATGATGAATATGACCATAAATTACATTATTGGAAAGCAGTATGGAATGACACCGCTATTTTCTTTTTATTTAAAGTAGAAGATGACTTTGTATACCCGAATGATCATTGGGGTTCTGATCAGGTGGAAACATATTTTAGATTTGGAGGTAAAGATGTTTTAAAAGATGACATCTTTAGTTACACAGATAGTGGAGTTTATCAGGTTGCACTTAGGACTACTGAAAGTGGAAAAGCTAAACAAGGGTATAGCCTTGCTAATATAGATACCAATCAATATTATGCCCAAACAACTAAAGTTGAAACCGGAGAACACTGGGGATATACAATGGAAGCATATATAAAATGGGACCTTTTTGTAGAATACAGTGATACTGCTGAAGGCGATACCATCCCTGTAGAACCTAAAGGTGGCTATACATTTAATTTTGATGCCAACTTCCAGGATAATGATGCTGATCCAGAAGATGCAATTTATCCAGATTATGATAATTTGGCCAGAGGTTACTGGTCAAGTAACGGACACCTTTGGCAAGGAAACTGGGACACTATGACACCAGGCACTATGATATTGGATAGCAATCTTGTAAATAGTGTACAGGTACAAACACTCGAACAATTTGAAATTCATCCAAACCCAGTACAAGATGTATTAACCATACAGGGTGATGATGTAGATGTAGACGAAGCTGTGATTTATTCAATTACAGGTAAAGCTGTATTAAGAAGTAGCCTGGTTAACAAAAACACTATTAATGTAAGCGGACTTTATAATGGCGTTTATTTACTTGAATTATACAATGAAGGTGAATATTTAGGAACGAAAAAGATTATTGTAGCTAAAGAATAATAGATAAATATAAAATAAGATTTTTTAAAAAGGTTTGTCTTTATTGGCAAACCTTTTTTATTTAAACAATCATAAATTCAATTCGTATTATTTGTATCCAACAGGTTTTCATTAAATTTACATAATAGAAAAAAAGGTTCTACCACGAATTTAATGATAACTTGCAATTTGTTTATATATAAACAGTGTCTTTGTATATAGTTGTAAATATTTACCCATTAAAATAAGGGTAGTACCAAAAAAAGTAATATCAAATTAATCATTATGATTTCAAAAAACATAGCAGTAGTTTCACTTCCGCTGATAGCAGGCGCAATCAGTCAAAGTTGTTCATCAGGGAACCAGGAAGAGGGTGAACAGACCTCTCAACGGCCGAATATCATCTTCATTATGAGTGATGACCATGCAGAAAAAGCGATCAGTGCTTATGATACCTCATTAATCCAAACACCCAATATTGACCGAATTGCAGAAAACGGAATGCGATTTGAAAACAGTTTTGTGGCCAATTCTATTTCTGCTCCAAGTAGGGCTGTGATGCTTACAGGAAAGCATAGTCATATTAATGGGATGCGGGATAATTTAGATCGTTTTGATAGCAGCCAAATGACATTTCCCAAATTACTACAGGATTCAGGATATTATACAGCTATGGTAGGAAAATGGCATTTAGCAAGCGAACCCACCGGGTTTGATTATTGGAACATCCTGGATGGGCAGGGAAATTATTATAACCCGGAATTAATAGAAATGGGAGAAACAAAAAAGCATGAAGGTTATGTTACAGACATCATTACTGATATTGCTATAGAAACCATCGATAAACGGGATACAAACAAACCATTTTGCCTTCTATATCACCATAAAGCACCTCACAGAGCATGGTTTCCCGATACTACTGATTTGTACAAATTTTCTGATGTAACCTTCCCGGTTCCTAAAACATTTTTTGATGAATATAAAGGAAGAAAAGCAGCAGAAGAAGCAGATATGCGAATAAAAGATATGTTTTTGTCAATGGACTTAAAACTAAAAAGTGCATTTTTTGACGAGGAAACAGGCACAGGTGGAGCTCCTGAAGGCTGGGATGCTGAAAAATATGCCAATATTTGGCGAGATCGCTTTAATGAACAACAACTTGAAGTATGGGATGAATACTATGATTCAGTAAACAGGGAATTTAAAAAATTAAATTTGTCAGGCAAAGATAAAGCAAAATGGATGTACCAACGGTATATGCAGGATTATTTAAAGTGTATATTATCGGTTGACAGAAATATAGGTAGGTTATTGGATTATCTAAAAGAGAACAACTTGCTTGAAAACACTCTCATTGTTTATACTTCCGACCAGGGCTTTTACCTCGGAGAACATGGATGGTACGACAAACGCTTTATGTATGAAGAATCATTTCGTACACCTCTAATAATGAGCTACCCCAAAGAGATAGAAGCCGGTAGTGTTAGCAATCAATTAGTGCAAAACATTGATTATGCACCCACCTTTTTGGATATCGCAGGAGTAAAAATACCGGATGCAATACAGGGAAGGTCATTACGCCCGCTATGGCAGAAAGAACAGGTAGATGACTGGAGAGAGGCTCTGTATTATCAATACTTTGAATATCCCCATGGATGGCATTCAGTACATAAGCATTATGGTATACGGACCAAACGGTATAAACTTATTCATTTTCCTGAACTGGAAGAATGGGAACTGTATGATCTGAAAAACGACCCGCATGAAATGCATAATTTATATACTAATGAAGAATATGACGAATTGGCAGATTCTTTAAAAACCGAATTAAATAAATTGCAGACGAAGTATAAAGTTGATGATTTTGATGAATAGTTGAAAGCTTGAATGGGGTAATTAATGGTCTTAGCTTAGATTTTGAGTTTTTTAGAAGTATAGAAGTATAGAAGTATAGAATTTAGAAGTAACCATTAACAATGTACTCTATTCTTAACTGCATAATAAAATTAAACTTTTGAAAAGTAGTTACTAAAAAAAAATATTTTTTTGATAGTCTTATTACAACTTTTTTTTCGAAAAATCGTATTATTAATTGAGAATTAAAATATTTTTTTTATATTTGTATTAATAAATTTCGTTAAAAAATAATTGTCTATAGAAAAACAACTACTCTTTTTTTAATTTTTAACTAATAATTATCTTTGCAGCAATTTTTTGCAAGATGGAATGATTATTGTACCCTATATTATAGGGAAGATTTTAATTAAGTCAAACCTAAAAAGAGGAGGTTGTTTTGAAAACACAAGCATTAACAGATTATCAATTAATCAAGCAATTTCTGGCAGGTAAGCAATCAAGCATTGAGGTGCTTATTAACAGATATAAAGACAAAGTATATACTTATATAGTATTAATAGTAAAAGACGAACAAGTAGCCGAAGATATATTTCAGGATACATTCATCAAGGTGATTCGTTCACTTAAGCAAGGAAAATATAAAGAAAGTGGCAAATTTGTCTCATGGGTCATACGCATCGCTCATAATTTGATTATTGATTATTTTAGAAAAGAAAAACAAATGAATACGCTGTCTAATGATAGCTATGAATCAGATATATTCAATACAACAAAATTTTCTGATAAAAATGTAGAAGATGAGTTGGTTGATAATCAGATAACTGAAGATGTAAAGTCATTGGTTGAAGAATTACCTGAAGACCAGAAACAAGTCATTTTATTACGACATTACGGAGGATTGAGTTTTAAAGAAATTGCAGACCAGACCAATGTAAGTATCAACACAGCATTGGGGCGAATGAGGTATGCATTGATCAACCTTAGAAAATTAATTAAGGAGAAAAATTTAAATTTAACCAAAATGTAACAATAATTAGTCCTGTTCCTGTGTTTACTATAAAAAAGGTAAGCCTATGAAACAAGACTCTACTCCTAATGAAAGCAATTTCTTCTATGACGGAAAAAAACAATGGACTGATGATGAATTTAACATGTTGTATGATTATTTAGATAATCATGAACAAAAAGTGCAAAACTGCATTGTAAAAAACATCATCGGATTTGCAAGTGCATACTTTGTTTTCATTTCCAGTTCCATAGACGAAATTGAATTAAATCTTAACTGATTAAAGAAGCAGTCTAAATTGACTGCTTCTTTTGTTTATAAATCGTTTATACTAAAGGCACTACATACCATTATGCCGGCAGTTTCTGTGCGTAAACGGTACCTGCCAAGACGTAATGTTTGAAATCCGTGTTCCCTTGCAATATTTAATTCTTTATCAGAAAAATCGCCTTCAGGCCCTATCAATACAGTAGAGGTAGTTTTATTTACAGAAAGATTTTTTAATTCAGCATGCGGCATATTATGAAATTGGCAGTGTGCTATAAATTTTTGAGTGCTGTTATTTTGTTTAATAAAATCCTTTATATCGGTTAATTCATTCAGAAGAGGTTTATAGGCTTTTAATGATTGTTCCATAGCAGAGACAATGATTTTATCCATCCTGTCGACTCTTAATTTATCCCTTTCAGAATGATCACAAACCAGGGGTGTTATTTCGTCAATTCCAATTTCAGTACTTTTTTCGAGAAACCATTCAAACCGGTTCATGTTTTTTGTCGGAGCTATTCCTATGTGAAGATGGTATTGCCTTTGATTCGTTTGTAAGGTTTTACTCATTACTTTTAAAGTGCATTTATCTGGTTGTATGTCACCAATGAGTGTATCAAATATTGCCCCTTTCCCATTGGTAATATGGATTTGGTCGCCTTTGCGCTTTCTTAATACTTTGGATAAATATTTGGATTTTTCTTTATCAAAGATAAAATGATTATTAATGGGGTCGTTTGAGGTATAAAAAAGTTGCATTGTGTCTGATGTTAAAATAAAACTTATTATTTTAGCAAATTTAAGAAAATACATAACAAATTGCAGAATGAAAAAAATTGGATTAATGTCAGATACGCATGGATTCATGGATCCGGATTTTTTACTTTCGTTGAGTAAATGCGACGAAATCTGGCATGCTGGTGATATTGGCGGGATGAATGTAGTGGATGATTTGGAATCATTACATATTCCAATTAAAGCAGTATACGGGAATATTGATGATTTTGAAATACGGTCTGTTTTTCCCATGCATAACAGATTTCAATGCGAGGGAATAGATGTCTGGATTACTCATATCGGGGGATATCCGGGCAATTATGCAATGGAAGTTAAAAAAGAGATACATAAAAAACCTCCTAAACTTTTTATATCCGGCCATTCACATATTTTAAAAATCATGTTTGACAAATCATTGGATTTTCTTCATATCAATCCAGGTGCAGCAGGTAAATCAGGAATCCACCAGGTAAGAACATATGTTGAATTCATCATTGATAACGATGATATCCGCGATATACAAATCATTGAAAAGAAAAGACAGCCTTAAATGCTTTTAATTTATTTGTTATGAATAATGCAAGTTAAATGGTATAGTTTAATGAAATGCAGAATAAAAATATTATATTAGCAGGCAATTTTTAAAAAAACAATAAGAATAGATTATATTTGCTAAACCAAATAAACAATACTTAAAAACCAAATTATTTTCATTATGAAAAAAGGACACCGTTTCCTGTATTATTCCGTTTTGTTATTATGTGTTTTATTTATTTTACAAGGGTGTAAAAATAAGCCACTTCTTAAAGAGACAAAAGTATTGCGGTTAGCTCACGGCTTGGATATTTCCCATCCTGTGCATAAAGGGATGGTATATATGGGCAAACGGGTTAAAGAATTATCAGAAAACAAACTCAATATTAAAATTTATCCGAGCGAGCAACTTGGAACGGAGCGCCAATGCCTTGAAATGCTTCAAATTGGCAGTCTTGATATTACAAAAGTATCAGCTGCTGTGATGGAAGGATTTGTATCTGAATACAGGGCATTAGGAATGCCATATTTATTTAGAAATGATGAACATAAGATACAGGTTTTGTCCAGCGAAATTGGCAAAGAAATTTTGCATTCCGGAACAGATTATTGGTTGAGGGGCCTTTGTTTTTATGATGCCGGGAGCAGAAGCTTTTATACGGTTGAAAAGCCTATTCGTAAACCATCAGATCTGGAAGGAATGAAAATCAGGGTTATGAAAAGCATTACCTCGGTTAAACTAATCAATGCAATGGGAGGTTCTCCCACACCTATAGCCTATGGAGAACTTTATACAGCTCTCCAGAATGGTGTTGTAGACGGAGCAGAAAATAATACTCCAACATTTTATTTATCACATCATTATGAAGTCTGTAAATATTATTCATTGGATCAGCATACAGTAATACCGGATGTTTTACTAATCAGTATGCATACATGGAATAAACTTAGTGAGATAGAAAAAAAATGGGTTGCACAGGCAGCTGAAGAATCATGGAGAAAGCAGATTATTTATTGGGAAGAGTCTGAAAAAAAATCATTGGAAGCGGTCAAAAAAGCAGGAGTGGAGATTATACGTCCTGATCAGGAGCCTTTTAGAGAAATTGTACAGCCGGTTTATGATTATTTTAAAAAGACAAACCCGGAGGTATATAAATTGGCAGAACGCATCAGGAATTTTAAGGTTGATTCCACAAAAATGAATGGAAACTAAAAGGTGAAACCCACAAAGCCAATCAACGATATATGTGAAGGCATGCTCATCTCTCAAACCACATGCTCACTTTTAACTTTATAAACTTTTAACTGTAAAAATATGAAGGCAAGAAGGATAATTGATCGTTTTTTAGAGATTCTGGTAATTGTTGTCATGACAGCACTTGTGATTGATGTTGTTTGGAATGTTATTTCCAGGTATTTGTTAAATTCGCCAAGTTCTTTTTCTGTTGAATTGGCCAGTTTTCTGCTTATCTGGATCGGATTATTGGGGTCAGCGTATGCAACAGGAAAAAAAGAACATATTGCCATTGAATTATTTCCTCAATGGGTTGAAAAAAAAGGACATGATAAAAAAAGAAAATTGGATCATCTGATCAATTTGTTGATCATCCTGTTTGCTTTTTTTGTTTTGGTTGCCGGAGGAATACGTTTAGTATACATTGTTTTTCAAATGGAGCAGGTATCCGCTACAATGCAAATTCCAATGGGAATTGTGTATCTCTGTCTTCCAATAAGCGGGCTCTTAATTATTTTTTATGCTGCCCATGAGATGATATACGGTTTGCCAGAAGACATTAAAGAAAGCACCAGGAGATATTAACCTTTTAAAAAATTTATATATATGGAATTATTAGGAATCATTGTATTAGTAACCAGCTTTTTTATCTTGTTTGCAATAGGTGTTCCCATTGCATATAGTATAGCCATTTCCGCGTCGTTAACTTTATTGGTCAATATAGAAGTATTACCTGCATTTACAACGATTGCTCAACGTATGTCAACGGGATTGGATAGTTTTGCTCTTTTGGCCATTCCGTTTTTTATTTTAGCAGGCCAGCTAATGAACAAGGGTGGTATTGCCATGCGGCTTATTGACTTTGCTAAAGTGTTGGTAGGCCGATTACCAGGAGGGCTCGCTTTTGTAAATGTACTGGCAAATATGTTATTTGGTGCTATATCGGGCTCAGCAGCTGCATCTGCTTCTGCCATCGGTAGTTTTATGAACCCTACCATGGAAAAAGAAGGATATGACAGATCTTATAATACAGCTGTAAATGTAACTTCTGCCACAACAGGGCTAAGTATTCCACCAAGTAATGTACTGATTGTTTATTCGCTTGCAGCTGGAGGTTTATCTATTGGAGCGTTATTTATGGCCGGCTATATACCCGGAATTCTTACGGGGCTTGCTATCATGGCTGTGGCTGCAACCATTGCATACCGAAGAAACTACCCGCGTGCAGAAAAAGTGAAATTTTCAACAGGAATTTTTAAATTTTTGGATGCACTTCCCAGTTTAGGAATGATCATCGTAGTCATAGGAGGCATCATCGCCGGAATATTTACAGCAACCGAAGCAGCAGCAATAGCAGTCGTGTATGCCTTTTTGCTTTCAATGATATACGGTGAAATAAAAATGAAAGACATGTCACAAATCTTGCTTCGGTCCGTAACCGTCTCCTGTATTGTCTTATTGCTTGTAGGAGCTTCTATAGGCCTTTCCTGGGTAATGTCCTTTCAAAATATACCTCAAAATGTATCTGAAGGATTACTTCAATTAAGTAATAATAAATTTGTTATACTGCTTATTATTAATGTTTTATTGCTTGTTGTAGGAGTGTTTATGGATTTAACACCTGCAGTTTTGGTATTTACCCCTTTATTTTTGCCGGTTGTGTCTAACGTGGGGGTAGATCCTGTTCATTTCGGTATCATCATGGTGCTGAACCTAAGCGTTGGATTATGCACACCACCCGTTGGAACCGTCTTGTTTGTCGGGTGTAGTATCAGTAAAATTGGCATAACAAAGGTAATACGTTCTTTACTGCCAATGTGGGCAGCTATGATTGTTGTTTTATTGTTGGTGACATATATCCCCGAGCTATCACTTTGGCTTCCCAGAATCTTAGGTTTCTAAATCCTTATATGTAAAACCGGTTAAGATATCATGTTCGATAAATTTTATATTTATCTTACTTAATTTTTTTATTTAATTGCTATTGCACTAAATGCGTTAAATTCAATCTAACATACTGATTTCATGAAAATTCATCTGTGTTTTATTCTATTTATTTTTTTAATTTAGCAAAAAAAATAAATTAAAGTTTTATGATGAACCGAGCCATGACAAAAAAATTGACACACACGGGCATGATTATTGAGGACTTGATTATGTTGCTTAAAGTCAATTAATTAAACTCATGGCGAGCTCCATATGACCTTTGAAAAATAAATAATAAACATATG
>CAZJWE010000061.1:0-17812 GCA_964549265.1 uncultured Bacteroidales bacterium
TTCCAACACAACATATAAACTACGTTAAACTATATTTCAACCACATATAAACTATTTTCCAACCTCCATAAATAAATCGCAAATTACCATTAAATTCGTGGTAGAACTTTTTTTTTAAAAAAACAGGCAAATCAGAATTTTTAATAGTAAAAATTGCAATCATCCAAAAAATATCATTATTTTTGTATCGGAGGAATGGCGGAGTGGTCGAACGCGGCGGTCTTGAAAACCGTTGTTCGCCTAACGGCGGACCGGGGGTTCGAATCCCTCTTCCTCCGCTTTCTTTAGCCCACCCCCACTTTATTCAATCTTTCTTAAAACAATGTGACTCATCATCACACACTACTTTTTCAGGATTTCCTGAAAAATATACTTTTCCCTTACTATAGATTTCTGCATTCATTTCTTTTTCTGCATAAACATGCACATCCCCAATCGAATAATGTAAAATTTTCACTCTTTCTGCTTTTAAACTATCTGCAATCACGCGGCTTGCATAATAAGGCCAAAAATGTGCATAATTTGTTTTTCCTCTGAAAATAAATTCTCCTGTGGTAGAGTATGATGTTTTAAAATATAAATGATTACAATTTACTTCCAAATTCACATAATGAAGATCATTAACCCCCCATATTATTAATTTTGGAGAATTTATACAATTCAATGAAATTAAATCTCCGGACTTTTTTAAAACAACCTGTTCAAGTGAATCCACGTGGACGATTGCATTAATTTTTTCATATTCTCTTGTCCACGAACAAGTTGCTGTATTAGATAAGTTCAGCGTATCCGCTTCATGATTCACTTCTATATATTGCAAAAGATTTTCAGGTCCTTTTAAAAATAATTTATTCACTGTATCCTGATACAATTTAACTACAAAAAGATCATTTACGGATAAGACTGAAAAATCATCTATTTCCAGTTGTTCTTTAGTGATAGCCCCGTTCCCTTTAAAACAACTTCCGGGTTCTGAATTGCACCCTATGCAGAAAATCAAGAGTATGTAAAAAATGTGTTGCATCTGTTTATTTTTTAATTTTTAATGGTCATATGGAGCTCACTAATGTTCGGTTCTCAAATACTTCAGTATTCTCCGGTTTAGATTCCTCACACGCCTCGAAGTTAGCGGACATGATGGAACAAACACTATTTATTCCAGCAATACCCAATCCCCCATTCAACAAAATCAGCATCAGCATAATGTGCTTTTATGGAAAAATTAGCTATTAAATGATTGTTGAATTTATATCGCAATCCTATTCTGTCATAAATATTTTGATCAGGGATAGGACTATAAATATAATATCCTATCTGCATGGTAATGGACAGTTTATTCAACAAAAATTCATGAAAAATATGAATTCCCGGCCTGATCAAATCGCTTTGTGATATGGATCCAGTATGTTTTTCCGGATGGATTGGTTCAAGAGATTGGTTGTAGAATACATCAATGCCAAGGCCAACTTTACGTTTCCACCCTAAATATTTTCCAGCCTCCGTGCTTATAGAAGAAGCAAAATAATAGTTATCATCATCAATATCGTGCACTCTAAAGCCGGCAGAATAGATTATAAGAAACTTAAACCCATGGGGAATCTCAGGTGATTCAACTTGTTTTTCAGGAATTGCCTTGTAATTAAATAAATGATTAATTCCCAATGAAGCCGAAATAATATTCAACCCCAGGTTTGGTTTTTTGTAGTTCCCATTGGAAAAATGGGTGAATCCTGCTCCGGCATATAATTCATTATGCTGATTTATTTTAAATTGTGCGTTCAGGCAAAAATTAAAATATATATTCCCATGCGATCCAATGGCTGTATTCCATAAATTTTGTTCAAGGTCAAATTTTTTGGTTAAATAAGCCATTCCAAATGCAATTTTATAATGAAGACGAAATTTTCCGGAATGCATACCAACAGGAATATTAATGTATGGAAAAAATGCATGTGCTTTTCCGAAAACTCTGTCATTTCCCAAACTGCTCATATAATATCCAATACCAATTCTTGGTTTAAAATATAATTGTTCATAATAAGATGCACCGTATGTTGGTTTGCTAAAATTGATTTCAATCCCTGAGACATGGTCTTCTACATTGTAAGCAATTTCTCTGGTATGCGAGAGGATGAATCCATAATGATACTTTGCTTTTACATACATATTATTCCAAAATGAAATACTGTCTTGTGTGTGTCCAGTATAATATGTAAACAAAAATAATGTTATAAATATAAAATGTTTCCCGGTTTTCACAGTCAGATCTTTTAAAAAGGTTTTGTTAGTTTTAAACCTGCTTAATTTTTTTTTAGCATCAAAATAAATTAATTTTGGGGATTATTAAACATTATTTTTTATGTATTCATTATACAAAAAAGAAATCAATACTTTTTTTAGCTCATTATCAGGATATATAGTGATAACAATTTTCCTGATTATCAACGGGTTATTTATATGGGTGTTCCCCGGGCACATGAATGTATTAGACACTGGTTATGCCAATATTGATACACTTTTTATTATTGCTCCGTGGGTCTTTTTATTTTTAGTCCCGGCCATTACTATGCGCATGTTTTCCGAAGAGAAAAATTCAGGGACTCTTGAGTTGTTATTATCCAGGCCATTAACAGATATGCAAATTATTTTATCGAAATATCTTGCCGGCTTAACGCTGGTATTGTTTTCTATTATACCTACATTACTCTATTTTTTAAGCATTTATTTATTAGGCGACCCGGTTGGCAGCATTGACTCCGGAGGTACATGGGGATCATACATCGGACTCTTTTTTTTAGCAGCCATTTACGCTTCTGTCGGAATTTTTTCCTCGTCCCTTACTTCCAACCAAATCATTGCCTTTTTAATCAGTGCATCATTGGCATTCTTTTTATATCTCGGATTTGATTTCATTGCTTCCACATTTGTATCCGGTGAAATAGAATATATTATTTTACAAATCGGGATTAATAAGCATTATGAATCCATGAGCCGGGGAGTTATTGATTCAAGAGATATTATATACTTTTTAAGCACCATTGGAATATTTCTTTTTGCAACGAAAGCAGTGATACAAAGCAGAAATAATTAAACCATGAATAAACACAAATTCTCTTTACAAAATATTTTTCAATTTATAACCATCGTTTTGATCATTTTTCTGATCAATTATATTTCGTCATTTGTTTTTTTCAGAGTGGATTTAACTTCGGAAAACCGCTACCGTTTAAAGCCGGTTACCAAAAAAATCCTGAAAAACCTGAATGATATAATATATCTTGAAATATACCTTGAAGGCGACCTGCCTGTGGAATTTGAACGTTTACAACGAGCAATAAAAGAGGAATTATCAGAATTTAAAGTATATGCAGAAGATAACCTCGAATATGAGTTTATCAATCCTTCCAGGAAAGAAGGCAATGCCAAAGAAAAATTATTTAATGAACTCAAAGACAAAGGATTAAACCCGATAAACCTTAAGCACAAAGACAAAGAAGGAACCATGTCGCAAAAAATAATATTTCCCGGAGCAATTATGCATTACAAAGGGAGGGAAATGGCTGTTAATCTTTTAAATAACAATAAAAATGCAACGCCCAGGGAAAATTTAAATCAATCTGTTGAAACACTGGAATATAAATTAGCCCTGTTGATGAAAAATATCTCTTCGGAAAAACATGAAAAAATAGCATTTTTAGAAGGGCATGGAGAATTAAATCAATACCAGGTAGATGACATTACCCGGGAGATGGCTAAATTTTATAGAATAGACAGGGGTACGATTACACATGTAAACAGTCTTAAGGATTACAAAGCGGTCATCATTGCAAAACCGCAAAGGAAGTTTTCAAAAAAAGAAAAATTGGCCATTGACCAATATATTATGCATGGAGGGAAAGTCTTATGGTTTTTAGATATGGTAAAAATCAGCCATGACAGCTTAAGAAGCGGTTCAACCGTTGCCATGATGAATGATTTAAACATTACAGACCAACTTTTTAAATACGGAGTCAGGATCAATCCCGTGTTGGTGAAAGATGTTCATTGCAATGTCATTCCGGTTAAAACATCGCTTAGCGGTGTGGGTGATGAGTTTACACCGGTTCCATGGCCCTATTTCCCATTGCTGAATCCCCCTGAAGATCATCCAATCACAAGCAATCTTGATTTAATAAAAACGGAGTACATCAATACAATTGACACCATTCGCCATGACTCCGGCATCAAAAAAACAATCCTTCTTACCACATCAGAATATGCCCGTGAAATCAATTTCAATACCCCTGCTATTGTAAGCTTAAAAGAAATTGAAGAAGATATAAACCGGAGCATGTATAACAAATCATTTCTCCCTGTAGGTGTGTTAATGGAAGGTATTTTTCCTTCTGTTTTTCAAAACCGTCCGGTGAATGCATTGTTTCAAAACCAGGAAGATATTATTTTTAAACCTACAAGTGATACTACACGCATGCTCGTCATTGCCGATGGTGATTTGATTAAAAACGAAGTCAGAAGAACCCCACAGGGAGCCATGATCTCACCATTGGGATACGATCGATACACTCGGCAAACCTTTGGGAATAAATCATTTATTATGAATTGTCTACATTATCTAACAGACGAACAAGACTTAATGCAATTGCGGGCTAAAAAAATCAAATTGCGTTTATTAGACCGGGCTCAGATAGAAGAACAGCGCCTTCACTGGCAATTGCTCAATACATTGGCACCTGTTTTGTTTGTTCTTCTGTTTGGAATATTTATTTATTTCCTGAGAAAACGTAAATATGCAAGATAACCCGAGATATAAAAATGTTTTAATTTGTACAAGAATGATTATAGAAGAAGAATACAGAGGAATGTGTGATACAAGTGAAGAGTATGTTGAGCACTCTTCTTAATGCTGAAGCCACTCAGCCACTCAATGCATGCTCACTTTACAAACTTTATAAACTTTACAAACTTTTAAACTGATTTATAAAAAAATGAAGCGATTTATTAAACCCATTATAATACTGGGCATTTTAATTGGAGTTGCTGTTTATTTCTTTTTAACAAACAAGCATAGTACCTTAAGTCAAAAAGCAAGAAATTTTGGCATCAGGGATACTGGAGCCATTACCCGGATTGAATTTACTAAATCGTCAGATACGATTGTTCTTACAAAAAAAGACAATAAATGGTTATTAAATGATCAGGTAAAAGCTAAAAGAAAGGAGGTTCAAACCCTGCTTGAAGTAATGAGAGCAATAGAACCAGGAGCTCCTGTGTCAAAAGAATATAAAAATGAATTGCTCAAAAAAATGGACACCAGCGGTACTCATGTCAGGCTTTATAAAAACGATAAATTAAAAAAATCGTTGTGCATTTACCTCGATACATCGGGACCTGGTGAGCGGACGTTCATGAAACGGGAAAATTACAAAAAACCTTTTGAAGTAAGGCTTCCGGGATTTCAAATTGAAATTGCACACTTTTTTATTACGGAAAAATCATTTTGGATAAATACAGTATTATATACTTATTCATATAATGATATTCAGGAAATAACGATAGTAACACCAGGCAACAAAAAGAGAAATTACACCATCAAAAAAGGAAATCATAAAAATTTTCAGCTTTTTTTTGACGATACGATTTATCATGATATCAATCAATTCAGGGCGCAGGCATATTTTTTCAAATTCAAAACACTCCGTTTCAATAAATATGCTGACCTGACAACAGAAGAAAAGGATACCCTCCTTTCCCAAACACCCAAAAATATTATTATCATTAAAGAAGCCGACGGAGCTACCGAAACAATTGAGATATATCCTATTTCACTCAACGATAATTCGTCACAAAATTTTGTTAAATACGACCCTTACAGAGTCTATGCACACAAAAAAACATCGCCCCATTTGGTTATTCTGAATTACATAAAAATAGACCCACTTGTCAAAGAAGTAGATTATTTTTTAAAAAAGGATTCATGATTTGTTAGAAATATATGCTAAAATTTAGTAAATTGCTACACTATTTTTAACAGGTCAATTTTTTAAATTAAAAATAAGAAAAAAATGAAATTTGTTGTATCAAGCACAGTATTATTAAATCATTTACAGTCGATTAACAGGGTTATCAATCCCAAAAATACGCTTCCAATACTTGATAATTTTCTGTTCAATTTAGACGGGAAAAAATTGGAAATTACAGCATCTGACCTTGAGACAACGCTGATCACAGACATTCACCTTGAAAACTCAGAAGAATCAGGAAGCGTTGCCATTCCGGCACGCATATTAACCGATACCCTGAAAGAGTTCCCGGAACAACCACTAACATTTGATATTAATTTAGAGAGTTACACGGTTGTTATTAATTCTGAAAATGGGCAGTTTACAATAGTTGGACAAGATGCTGCAGATTTTCCGCAACTTCCTGAAATCAACACCGACAAAACATCGATAGCTATTCAGGGAGAAATTCTTCAAAAAGCCATTACCAAAACAATTTTTGCTTCATCAGAAGACGAGCTCAGGCCTGTCATGAATGGAATATTTTTTGAGATCAACAAAGACAATGTTATATGTGTAGCATCGGACGCTCAAAAACTCGTGAAATACCAACGGAATGACATTCAATCCGAAAAAGAATCTTCATTCATATTACCCAAAAAACCAGCGACCCTTCTCCGTGGCATCCTGCCGAAAGAAGAAAAAAAGGTAACAATTGAATTTGACGAAAAAAATGCAGTATTTACCTTGTCAGGTTATAAAATGGTATGCAGGCTTACTGAGGGCCAATATCCGAGCTATAACTCTGTGATCCCGACAGATAATCCCAACAAACTATTGATAGACCGGCTCGCTTTGCATAATGCACTTAAACGGGTTTCTGTTTATTCAAATCAGGCCAGCAACCTGGTAAAGCTACAAATAAGTGACAATCAGATTACTGTGTCTGCTCAAGACATAGATTATTCCATCTCGGCATACGAACGGTTAAATTGTCAATACGAAGGAGAAGAAATGGAAATTGGGTTTAAATCTACATTTATGATTGAAATCCTTGCCAATATTTCATCTGACAATGTACACCTGGAAATGTCTGACCCATCCAGGGCAGGAATTTTTCTCCCGATAGAAAAAGAAGACGAAAACGAAACAATTTTAATGCTCCTTATGCCTATGATGACGGGCTCGTAATCAATAATAAACATAATTCTTGATTATTACCTTCTCATTGCCTGAAAATAAAAGACCATTAAACCCTTTATTATTTAGTGTTTATCTATAATGTCCATCTTGAATGTCGTTGCTCACAATTTAAATCCTCAAATATTATGGAATTCTGTGACACCTTTAGTTTGAACGTTATAGTTTATTTAATGTATATTAAATTTAAGGGCCACTTTTTTGTAAAAATATAGTTAAACATTTTGAACACATGGAATTAAACCTAAAAAAACCAATTATTTTTTTTGACATTGAAACAACAGGTATCAATATTGCAAAAGACCGTATTGTTGAAATTTCATATATAAAGGTGCTTCCCGGCGAACAGGAAGAAACCGATACAATTAGAGTCAATCCAACCATTCCTATCAGCGAAGAAGCATCATCAATTCATGGAATTACCAACGAGGATGTAAAAGATTGTCCCACTTTTCCAGAAATAGCAAAAGATATTGCAAAAATATTCCAGGGATGTGATTTGGCCGGATACAATTCAAACAATTTCGACATTCCCATACTTGCAGAAGAATTTCTCAGGGCAGAAGTGGATATTGACCTGAAAAAACACCGATTTATTGATGTAAAAGTCATTTTTCATAAAATGGAACAACGTACATTAAGTGCTGCATATACATTTTATTGCAACAAAGAATTAGAATTCGCACACAGTGCACAGGCCGACACAGAAGCTACATATGAAATTTTAAAAGCGCAATTAGACCGCTATAATGGAAAGACATGCAAAAATCCGAAAGGCGAAGAATCCGAACCTTTAAGTAATGATATTGATGTGCTCTCCCGCTTTTCTTCACATAATAAAAATGTTGATTTTGCCGGCAGATTTGTTTATGATAATAAAGGAAGGGAAACCATTAATTTTGGTAAGTATAAAGGATTGCCTCTTGAAGAAGTCCTTGAAAAAGACCCAGGATATTTTGGATGGATGATGAAAAGTGATTTCCCTTTATATACCAAAAAAGTATTGACCGGCATTAAGTTAAGAATGAAGAGCAATCTATAAAAAAACAAACTGAAATAAAAAAAGTTTTTAAAAGTGAATAACATTAAAATAGCCATTCAAAAGTCAGGAAGATTGAGTGAAAAATCCTTTAACCTTTTGGAAGAATGCGGAATAAGCTTTGGAGGCAACCATCGGAAACTTATCTCAAATGCAACAAATTTTCCAATTGAGATTCTTTTTCTCCGGGATGATGACATTCCTGAATACATAAGAGATGGGGTTGCAGATGCCGGAATTGTTGGAGAAAATGAATATCTTGAAAGCAAGATGCCTTTGAACATCATTAAACGGCTTGGTTTTTCAAAATGTAAGCTGTCCCTCGCCATTCCAAAAAACCACGAATACCAAGGCATTAAATATTTTCAGGGAAAACGAATTGCTACCTCTTATCCAAACATATTAAAAAATTATCTTGATCAACACAATATTGACTCGGAAATACACAAAATCAGCGGTTCCGTTGAAATCTCACCAGGCATTGGACTGGCAGATGCTATTTTTGACATCGTCAGCACAGGCAGCACATTGATTAGTAATGGACTTAAGGAAGTCGAATTGGTAATGAAATCCGAAGCAGTCCTTATTGCTCCTGAAAACATGGAAAACACCAAAAAAGCAGTGTTGAATAAATTACTTTTCCGTATCAATTCGGTCCTCGAAGCCAAAAGTTATAAATATATTTTATTGAATGCCCCCAATGACAGGCTTGATAAAATCATAAAGCTGATACCAGGGATGAAAAGCCCTACTACAATCCCCCTTGCACAGGAAGGTTGGAGCTCTGTTCATTCGGTCGTAAATATCAATGAGTTCTGGCAAGTCATTGATAAACTTAAAGAATTTGGAGCCAAAGGGATCTTGGTTGTTCCTATTGAAAACATGATCCTGTAAACAATTTTTTACGAAGAGTATCATAAAAAGCACAAATAAAGTAATAAATAAAGCACATTGACAGCTTCACATATAATACATATTACGATCAAAATGAAAATAAAAAAATAAACAGATGAACATCATCAGATATCCAAAACAAACCGAATGGAATTCGATTACACAGCGGCCACTGTTCGATACTTCGAAAGTAGATCATGTGGTCACTGAAATTCTGGAAGACATAAAACAACACGGCGATTCTGCTGTTAAAAGATACACAAAAAAATTTGACCACGCAGATATTCAAACCCTCTCTGTCTCAAAAAAAGAAATTGATGAAGCAGAAGCGCAAATAGAACCACAATTAAAAAAAGCGATTGACGAAGCATCATCCAATATTAAAACATTTCATCAGGCGCAACACCAACAAATTCAAAAGATTGAAACAGCCCCCGGAGTAAAATGCTGGCAAAAAAGCGTTCCGGTGGAAACCGTTGGATTTTATATTCCAGGCGGAACAGCCCCATTATTTTCAACCGTATTAATGTTGGGCATTCCAGGGAAAATTGCAGGATGCCGTGAAATGATACTTTGTACACCTCCGGACAGGCAGGGCAATATTCATCCGGCTATCTTGTATGCAGCTCAATTGGTTGGTATTACCGGGATATATAAAACAGGCGGTGCACAAGCCATTGGAGCCATGGCATATGGAACCGAAACGATTTCAAAAGTGTATAAAATATTTGGCCCGGGCAACCAATATGTTACAGCAGCCAAACAAATTGTAAGCAGAAACGACGTAGCCATAGACATGCCGGCCGGCCCATCAGAAGTTGCTGTGATGGCAGACGAATCAGCAAACCCGGCGTTTATTGCAGCAGACCTCCTGTCGCAGGCAGAACACGGTAACGATAGCCAGGTCATTCTCACTACAACAAATGAAGAAATCATCAATAAAGTGCAGCATGAGGTGTCTTTACAACTTGAAAAATTAACCCGGAAAGAATATGCAAAAGAGGCATTGCAACACAGCAAAGCTATTTTGGTGAATAATGAAGAAGAAATGACCGGACTTATTAACGCGTATGCTCCTGAACATTTGATCATTTCATTAAAAAATTATGAACAAGTAGCTGAAAAAATCATCAATGCAGGTTCCGTGTTTCTTGGAAATTATACTCCGGAAAGTGTTGGCGACTATTCATCTGGAACCAATCACACATTGCCAACCAATGGGTTTGCCAAATCGTATAATGGAGTGAATCTTGATAGTTTTGTGAAAAAGATCACATTCCAGGAGTTAAGCAAGGAAGGCATTGAACGAATAGGAGGTATTACCCTGGAAATGGCAAATGCAGAAGGCCTTACAGCACATGCAAATGCAGTAGCTGTCAGAATGAACCAAGCCATGGCCTCATCTAATACCGGAGAAGCATGAGGAGGAGAAGAAATTTTGCAGGATGTGTGTGATGTAAGCTGCATTGAAGATTATATTAAATTCATGCTCACTTCCAAAATTTTATGAACCTAAATAATAAACATATCAATACAAAACATAATGAAACTGGACAAACTTGTACGTCAAAATATTCTTAAATTATCGCCTTATTCATCGGCCAGGGTAGAATATCAGGGTAGGGAAGCCATATTTCTTGATGCAAATGAAAATCCTTACAATGCTCCTTATAACAGGTATCCTGACCCGCTACATAAAGATTTGAAACAAACATTAAGTGACAAGAAAGGAATTCACCCTGATAATATATTTTTGGGCAATGGTAGTGATGAAGCAATTGATTTACTCATTCGCACCTTTTGTGAACCAAGAAGAGAAAACATCATGATTATGAACCCAACCTATGGGATGTATGCCGTTTGCGCAGGAATCAATGATGTAGAAACCAAAAAAATCTCCTTAACCGATGATTTTCAATTGGATATAGAAGCGATTAAGTCAACTGTAAACAAATACACAAAACTGATTTTTTTATGCTCCCCGAACAATCCAACAGGAAATTGCTTTAAAGAAGAAGATATTCTTTCTATTCTTGAATTCTTTCAGGGCATTGTTGTATTGGACGAAGCATATATAGATTTCACACCTTATGAGGGATTTGTAAAACATTTATCACAACATGAAAACCTTGTGATCCTGCAAACTTTTTCAAAAGCTTATGGCATGGCTGGTATCCGGTTAGGGATGGCATTGGGGAATAAAGAAATCATAGATCTGCTTAATAAAATAAAATATCCGTATAATGTAAATGCTATTACACAAAAAATTGCTTTAGATGCATTAAAGAACGAAAAGAAAAAGACGCAGCGCATTCATAAAATCATGAAAGAAAAAGAAAAGTTGATTGGCCAACTTCAAGAATTTCCTTTTATTGAAAAGATATACCCTTCTGATGCCAATTTTTTTCTTGCCAAAACAACAGAGCCGAAATCCATTTATAACTACTTAACAGACCAAAAAATCATCGTCAGGGACAGGTCAGATGTGCATTTATGTGACAATTGTTTACGTTTTACTGTTGGAAGTAAAAAAGAAAACGACCGCTTAATAGAGGTGCTGGCAATGTATCAGAAATCCTAATAGTGTTTGTCCATCATGTCCGCTAACTTCGTTACGCTTGCCCTAAAATTGCTCATTTACTTCAGTAAACTGCGCTTTTTGGGGCTGCGCAAGCCTCGTTATCGAACATGATGATCCAAACACTTGAGTTTATAGTCCATCATTATAAAAAAATAAAACCCTAAAAAAATAACATTTTGATATTTATTCCCGGAATTATTGATCTTTCATTCCAAAAAACAAAGAGATGGGGGAATTCAAACGTTCCAAAGTCACATAATTTTATTCTGATTGACGGCCCGGTTCGTTTACCATCTCAATGGTTTTAAACCCAAACCGCTCCAATTGTCCATTGGTATTTCTTATAACCAGTTGTCCATATTTATCAACCCCTATGATTTCTGCCCTGAACTTCCGTTGAGATGTTTTTAAACAAACCTGTTCACCGTGCCTGTAAAGCAAATATTGATATTGTTGGTGGATCAGCGAATAATCATCCGAAAGTTTTAATTTTATATACCATTTGTTTAAACTATGAATTAATTGATCAAAACATTGCTCTAAATCATATTGTTCACCGGTTATTGTAGATAATGAAACAGCGTGTGATATTTCTTCGGGAAATATTTTCTGATTCACATTAAGGCCTATTCCAACGACTGAATACAAAATTTCTTTTTCTTTAAACATATTTTCAATCAATATTCCACCAATTTTTTTATTATTCACCAAAATATCATTAGGCCACTTGATTGCTATTCCAGATGTAAACCCCATAAGGAATTCTGCTATTCCAAGTGCTATTATTTTAGATATAACAAATTGATTTTCGGGTTCGATAAAGTCGGGGCAAATAACAAAACTAAACGTCAGATTTTTTTCCTGCTCGCTGATCCATTGGTTCGTTTCCATTCCTCTTCCATTGGTCTGATGACCTGCTCTTACAATCATCCCTTCGGGTATGTTTTCACTGGTTTTTAATAAATTTTTCAGATGGGTATTGGTTGAATCTGTCTCATTCAAATGAATGCATTGGTGTCCTATTATTTTTTTTTCTTCAGTCATTTATCCATTTATAATTGGTTAAATAATTTGGTACAAATATTGATATAAAAAAAAGCAACTATTTTTGATTTTCAAAACATCAATTATTTAAGAAGAATAGAGCCAAAAATGATAAAAATAATCATAATATATACTAAACGAATTATTTATTTCGATATTAAGATGTATATTTAAAAAAAATAGTGTCGATAGACATACTCATGCTCCAAACCACATGCTTACTTTTAAACTTTTTTAACATTTAAACATATATCATAACATAAGAAAAGAGTTAAAATTCATTATATTTGCTCTTCATTTTTGATTTATAATTAATTTATGAGAAAGAAACTTGTTCATTTTATTATTGCCGGGATACAAGATAAAAAAGGGAAAGAGATAGTTGATATCCATGTATCTGACATTAATAATAGCATCTGCGACCATTTTATTATTTGTCATGGCGACTCGAATGTACAAGTCAATGCGATTGCAAATTCAGTAGAAAAAAAAGTTAAAGAGCAATTTCAGGAACCTCCGGTACACAAAGAGGGATTTGGAAATTCATGCTGGATAATACTTGATTATCACGATATAGTAGTCCATATTTTTCAGCGTGAAGTCAGAAAATTTTATGCTATAGAAGAACTTTGGGATGATGCAAAAAAAGAAAACATTGAAAATTTAGTTTAGAACATATGCCAGAAAAAGATAACCAAAAGACACAAGAGAAAGAACCTAAGAAAGTTTTTTCAAATTCAGAAAAAAAACAGCAGGGGGGAAAAGATAAAAAAGATACTAAACCTCCCAGGCCTAAGTTCAGTATTTATTGGATTTATGCTGCCATTGCCTTGTTGTTCATTGGCATACAGATGCTCAATCTGGGCAACAACATGGAAGAAATCACATGGAACAGGTTTGAAAAGCAGATGTTGGCAAATCATGATGTAGAAAAAGTGGTTGTTGTCAATAAAGAACGGGCAGAGGTTTATATTAAACCCGACAAATTAAGCAATGAACGGTATAGTGATATCCGGGATAAATCATTTGGGCCGAATAAAGAAGGGCCGCATTATTATTTTAACATCGGGTCTGTCGAGACATTTAATGAACAATTGGAAGAAGCCCAGAAAGACTTCTCCGAAGAAGAAAAAATCGTTGTGGCTTATGAAACCCGCAGGGACATTTTTGGAGAATTAATAGGCTGGTTTTTGCCCATTATCATTCTGGTTGTAATATGGATCATTATTTTCCGCAGAATGAGTACAAAAGCCGGTGGTGGTGCAGGTAATATTTTCAGTGTAGGCAAATCCAAAGCCAAATTATTTGATAAAGAAACATCTGTAAAAGTTGATTTTAGTAATGTTGCAGGATTGGAAGAAGCCAAAACAGAAGTCAAAGAGCTTGTAGAATTTTTAAAAGAACCGGAAAAATATACCCAATTAGGAGCCAAGATACCTAAAGGCGCCCTGTTGATTGGCCCTCCGGGGACAGGAAAAACATTGCTGGCACGCGCTGCAGCAGGCGAAGCAGATGTCCCATTTTTCAGTATTTCAGGGTCTGACTTTGTAGAGATGTTTGTAGGAGTTGGCGCTTCGAGAGTAAGGGATTTATTTAAACAAGCCAAAGAAAAAGCTCCTTGTATTGTTTTTATTGATGAAATTGATGCCATAGGCAGATCAAGAGGAAAAAACCCCAATATGGGCGCTAATGATGAGCGGGAAAACACGCTCAATCAATTATTAAGTGAAATGGACGGATTTGAACCCAATTCAGGTGTTATTATTATGGCTGCAACCAACAGAGCCGACATGCTTGACAAAGCACTTGTACGGGCCGGGCGGTTCGACCGACAAATTCATGTTGAATTACCCGATTTAAAAGAACGCGAAGAAATATTTAAAGTCCACACCAAGCCTCTTAAAATATCGAAAGATGTGGATCTTATGTTCCTTGCCAAACAAACACCAGGCTTTTCAGGAGCAGATATCCAAAATGTATGCAATGAATCAGCATTAATTGCGGGGCGTAAAAAAAAGAAAACCGTTGATAAACAAGACTTTTTGGATGCAGTTGACCGGATCATTGCAGGACTTGAACGAAAAAATAAAATCATTTCCAAACTGGAAAAGAAAACCATTGCATTTCATGAAGCCGGGCATGCAACTGTCAGCTGGTTCTTAAAACATGCACATCCGCTGGTGAAAGTCACCATTATCCCGCGCGGAAGATCACTTGGAAGTGCATGGTATCTTCCTGAAGAACGGCAAATTACCAATAAAGCCCAGCTATTCGATGAACTTTGTGCCAGTTTTGGCGGACGTGCGTCAGAGGAAATAACATTTGGAGAAGTCTCAACCGGTGCGTTGAATGATCTTGAAAAAGCAACAAAACAAGTTTATGCTATGGTATCATACTTTGGGATGAGTAAAAAAATTGGAAATATTAGTTATTATGATTCTTCCGGTAGAAATGAATATGCATTTACAAAACCATACAGCGAAAAAATAGCAGAAGAGATTGACAGCGAAGTTAAACGGATTACAGATGAAGCATATGAAAAGGCAAAACAAGTATTACAAGAACATAAAGAAGGGCTGGAAAAACTGGCCAACAAATTATTAGAAAGTGAAATAATTTTTAAAGAAGACCTTGAAAGAATATTTGGTAAAAGGCCTTTTGAAAATGAATATGAGAACGAAGAAGCCCCTATGGTGAAAATAGGAAAAAAAGAACAGGAAAATGACCAAAACAACGAAGAACAAGATAATACAGATAAAAAAGAAAGCAGCGAATAATATGGAAAAGGGATGGATGATGGTTTGGACAGTACAAAAAGAATATTTTGCCGAATTGATCAAAAAGATGTTAGCAGATAATGATATACAAGCTGTTTCGATTAATAAAAAAGATTCTTCGTATACCTCTTTTGGTGATATTGAAATATATGTCAAAGAAGAACATCATTTAAAAGCACGCACCCTTATTAAAGAATTTGAAGAGTGAATGAATTAACAAAACGTTCCTTAACCGGTGCAGTCTATGTTGTCATGATTGTGTTGGGAGTCATTGCAGGAAGAATTACCTTTTTTGCTATTTACCTGCTCATTATGATGTGGGCTTGTTATGAATTCTACAGTCTTACAGTATATTCACGTTTTCTTAAAATAATTGGGCTGTTGTCGGGCTTCTTGATTTATACTTTCAGTCATTTGTTTATTTTTGGAATTCGGAATCTTGGGCTTTTAAGTATACTCATCCCACTGTTTTTATCTGTTTTCATATATTTTCTTTTTGCAAACAAAAACAACCAATTATTAAAAGATATTACGTTTATTTTTTTCTCCCTGGTATATATCGTACTTCCTTTTTCATTAATCCACTATCTTGCAGTGAAAGGATATGACCACTATTATTGGAAAATTGTATTGGGATATATGATTTTGTTGTGGAGCAATGATACATTTGCATATATCACCGGCACTTTAGCCGGAAAACATCGTTTATTCCCAGAGATTTCCCCTAAAAAAACGTGGGAAGGCACATTTGGAGGGGTGCTGATGACAATCATTGCCAGCATTGTAATCAGTTACACGACGAACTCCCTAACCATAGTAAATTGGATATTGATTGGTGTTATTACCGGCATAACCGGAACATTGGGAGACCTTACAGAGTCCAAGATTAAACGTAATCTGGATGTCAAAAACAGTGGCACATTCTTGCCCGGGCATGGCGGAATGTTAGACAGGGTAGACAGTATGCTGATATCACTCCCATGTGTGTTTTTATATCTTTATTTGACTCATAATGTCTTTTGATTTAACCCGTATTATTCATAAAAACAAATAAAAAGTATTGAATATTTTTACATTTGTAGAGATACAAAATTTAATAAAAAAGAACTGCTTTTATCAAAAAAATGATTATTTTTCCTTCCAATTTGTAGGGAAAAATGGAGAAGAAGCAAAATTTAACAGATAAACGAATGAAAATACATAAAGAAGGTTACAAAATTTGCTTTGTAACATGTATAAGCTTAGTTATTATCAATGGAATAGTATTTTATTTGTTCCATAAACATGTTTTAATTAAAACCCTTCTTGTACTTCTTTCACTATTCATTCTTATCTTGTTAGGTTTCTTTTTCTATAAACCCAACCGGAGATTATGTGCCAACAAGAATAAAATTATTTCTCCTGCTGACGGGACAGTTGTTGCCATTGAAGAAACCGAAGAAAATGAATTTTTCAACGAACGCAGAATACAGGTTTCCATTTTTATGTCTATCTGGAATGCGCATATAAATTGGTCTCCCATAGAAGGTTCTGTAAAATATTACAAATATCATCCCGGAAAATTTTTAATTGCAAGAAATCCAAAATCGTCTCATCTAAATGAGCGGTCAACCATTGTTATTGAATCCGAATCCAATTTTCAGATTTTGGTCAGGCAAATAGCCGGAATGGTAGCCCGGCGGATTGTGACATATGTTAATGGAGCTGAACGAAAATTTAAGCAGGGAGAAGAATTCGGGTTTATTAAATTTGGCTCGCGGGTTGATGTTTTTCTACCACTCAACACACACATACATGTTAAACTTGGAGATAAGGTGCGTGGATGTAAAACCACAATTGCCAGTATCATGTAATATAGTGTTTGGGCATGAGTCTGGGTGTGTTCATGCATGTGAGCTTATGAAGCACTTCGCTTTCAGCTCTCCTGGGCTATTAAATTTGTTTGCACAAAATCCTATCATCAACTATGTTGCGTCGCTGCTTTATTTGTCTTTGCATGGTTTATTATTTTTTTTAGAAAAAAGAAGGAAAACATGAAACACAAACAAAAAATGTTGAAAGTTTACCCTGTTGGAAACTCTAATAGGGTTGAAAGTATAAAGTTGAAAGTATTAGGAGTGGCTGCACTTTTAACCTTTGCCTTTTCATTTTCATCGGTTACAGCGCACCCCCCAAATGGCGCAAGTCTTTTCGACTTGTGCCTTACATAGAAATTTAAATTATAAAATCATCAAATACTAAATTCGAATGAAAAAGGTAGAATGGAAAAGATTATACC
>CAZJWE010000062.1:0-6210 GCA_964549265.1 uncultured Bacteroidales bacterium
AAAGATATAAATAATTTTTAATATATTGTAAATATTATTTCCTTACATGTACTAAGATACTTTTGCTCCGATAAGTGCGTTCCAAATTTCAATTCCACTATGGTTCGATTAAAAGATGAACGAAGCAGAAAAGATTGATAACCAACAAGGCAAATTTCAATTCCACTATGGTTCGATTAAAAGCGCAAGCGATTTGAAAAAATTGCACCCAAATTATTATATTTCAATTCCACTATGGTTCGATTAAAAGTTGTCTACAGGAGTGTACATCATTCCGATAATTGATTATTTCAATTCCACTATGGTTCGATTAAAAGGATAAAGTCAAGTTTTTGTACTAATTATTTAAAGAGATTTCAATTCCACTATGGTTCGATTAAAAGTGTTCTATCAAATAGATGTTATCTCCTTTATATTTTATTTCAATTCCACTATGGTTCGATTAAAAGAAACGCTAATCTCATGTTAATGTCTTCTTGTTTGCCCATTTCAATTCCACTATGGTTCGATTAAAAGAAACGCAGAATCGTAACATATCTGCGTAAGTCCACGATTTCAATTCCACTATGGTTCGATTAAAAGTTTATTTGTATGAAATCAAGTGCCTTAGCCCTGTTTCATTTCAATTCCACTATGGTTCGATTAAAAGAAAGACGTTATTCATGCCCTGGTTAATTGCTTGTAATTTCAATTCCACTATGGTTCGATTAAAAGCTTGATACTATTAAGCCATTGTATGAAGATTATGCTTATTTCAATTCCACTATGGTTCGATTAAAAGTAGGGCGTGGGACTAAAGCTGGTGGAGGTGAATTAGATTTCAATTCCACTATGGTTCGATTAAAAGTGTGTTGGCGACAATGTATTTCTATTAACACCATTATTTCAATTCCACTATGGTTCGATTAAAAGGTTACGTATATCCTGCAACGAACCGGTTAGTGCATCATTTCAATTCCACTATGGTTCGATTAAAAGTTTGATAGTTGCCGGAATAATTGGTTTGATATTAAATTTCAATTCCACTATGGTTCGATTAAAAGAAATAATACTACTTCTGTACTTTTAATTTAGGTCGATTTCAATTCCACTATGGTTCGATTAAAAGAGCCAAAGTTGATAGTGCATATTTTGCAGATACCTATTTCAATTCCACTATGGTTCGATTAAAAGTAAGTTATGATTTTAGTCAAATATCTAACTTCAAATTTCAATTCCACTATGGTTCGATTAAAAGTTCTGCTCTTCGACATGAATGCAATATATTCCAGTATTTCAATTCCACTATGGTTCGATTAAAAGCAAATTGCAAATTTATTTTAATTTCCATACAAATTCATTTCAATTCCACTATGGTTCGATTAAAAGTTTCATTATTGCACGCCCACACAGTTTGTGATTCTTCATTTCAATTCCACTATGGTTCGATTAAAAGTTAGAGTTTTAACACTACTCAGAAACAAAAAGAAAATTTCAATTCCACTATGGTTCGATTAAAAGTCTGAGTTTTATCGCCTCTCATAATAGCCTGAATCATATTTCAATTCCACTATGGTTCGATTAAAAGCGTTGATGTAATTATCTAATTGTTCAAGTTCACGTGATTTCAATTCCACTATGGTTCGATTAAAAGTTTCAGGCTGATGTTTTGTCACAGATGCAAAACGTATTTCAATTCCACTATGGTTCGATTAAAAGTGTTCATGCCTTTATAGAAGAGATGAAGCATAATAAATTTCAATTCCACTATGGTTCGATTAAAAGCGGGAAGTTAATCCTAATAGCTTGGTTAATAGCCTATTTCAATTCCACTATGGTTCGATTAAAAGGAAGCTACAGCATAGTAGAGTTTTGTGGTTGTTTTTATTTCAATTCCACTATGGTTCGATTAAAAGCAAAATTTATTGCCTTAGCTTGCTTAACCTATTATGAATTTCAATTCCACTATGGTTCGATTAAAAGCAAATAATGGAGCAAATAAAACAAGGAACAGATCAAATTTCAATTCCACTATGGTTCGATTAAAAGGTTCTATTAATTGCCCTTCTCTCGCACTCGCTATTTATTTCAATTCCACTATGGTTCGATTAAAAGTGTCTGTATAAGAACGCAGCCGCTCCGGTTATCGTCCATTTCAATTCCACTATGGTTCGATTAAAAGCCTAAATACCCGGCAGCGTTATAATTAATTGCAACCTGATTTCAATTCCACTATGGTTCGATTAAAAGAGGTTTTATTTCCAACGCTCGTCCATCACATAAAATAATTTCAATTCCACTATGGTTCGATTAAAAGTAAAGCACTATCAACAATAAAAGCGTGGTTTGAAACATTTCAATTCCACTATGGTTCGATTAAAAGAACCATGAGAATTTTTTCCGGTAATGCTTAGTTAAATTTCAATTCCACTATGGTTCGATTAAAAGTATCTCTACATCTGAATTAATAATTTCCGATACGAATTTCAATTCCACTATGGTTCGATTAAAAGTATTTTGTCAGATTCTTGTAAGTCTCTGACGTGAACTATTTCAATTCCACTATGGTTCGATTAAAAGCTGCTTTTACAGCAACAACAGCAGGCGGCAATGGATATTTCAATTCCACTATGGTTCGATTAAAAGGATAAAAAAAGAAGTCCCAATGTGCTTTCATCTGTTATTTCAATTCCACTATGGTTCGATTAAAAGAAAAAACAAATAGTTCAAATGCTTTACCGACATCATTTCAATTCCACTATGGTTCGATTAAAAGCCTTGCTCAATGCTGCAAGAATAGAAAATTATATATTTCAATTCCACTATGGTTCGATTAAAAGTTCCAAATGCTTCAACAAGCGGAGCGGCTGAATTTATTTCAATTCCACTATGGTTCGATTAAAAGCATAATAAACTGCACACAACACATTATATAAAACAGATTTCAATTCCACTATGGTTCGATTAAAAGCTCAAGTTTTGCGTCAACTCTTGCAACAGGAATGAATTTCAATTCCACTATGGTTCGATTAAAAGTGATTTATTTGATTTAAATTAAAACGTTCTACATATTTCAATTCCACTATGGTTCGATTAAAAGCACTGAAATTTACATTGAAACGGATGATCTACCAGAATTTCAATTCCACTATGGTTCGATTAAAAGATAAATTTGATTGCGATTTGCATAACTAACTACAGAATTTCAATTCCACTATGGTTCGATTAAAAGAAAACTTGCGATAATTGTGGAACACCTAAAGAAGAATTTCAATTCCACTATGGTTCGATTAAAAGCGTGCTTATAAAACGGGCATATATCAATACTTTGTCATTTCAATTCCACTATGGTTCGATTAAAAGGAAACCCCTACTCGCCATAGGCTTTCGGGGAACGCAATTTCAATTCCACTATGGTTCGATTAAAAGAATATAGCCGGGTTGCCGGATGTGATGACTGCCCCATTTCAATTCCACTATGGTTCGATTAAAAGCGTTTATTTGCTTTTGAAACTTTTTGTCAGTTTCAATTTCAATTCCACTATGGTTCGATTAAAAGACGTTGAAAATGGCATAAAAAAATGCCTTTTTTCAGGCTTTACAGGACAAAAATAATAAAAAAATGAATGTATATTATTGTCGATGCCTAATAAGGTAAAAAATACCGGGCTGCGACAACATAGCTAAAATCTTTACATAACCATTATTTCAAAGAACGTGTATGTTTTTTCTTATAAAAAAAACCTTTTTGTATTTAAAAAAAGAAGTGACCGACGACTTTAATTCAGATTTGTTCCGGCTTCTTTTCCCATATAATCAATAATTTGTCTATTATAGCTATCATAAGAAAATTCATCCTTTAATAAATCCATTTCACATAATAAATATGCTAAATTCTTTAATATGTTTTGGATAGTATCTCCATATTTTTCTTCAATATATTCTTGTGAAAGGCCTTTTGTACCATGCCCGAAAGGGCCTTTATTACGAATATCTTGAAACCTTTCAAATTTTTTGTAATTTTGATAAAAGATATCGGCTACCCCATCTCTATCCTCGTTTCTAAAATGAGAGATAGTTTTTTTGAATACAACTCCAGATGGATTGCTTTTATTAAGCTTCTTTTTTTCCATTTTTTTATCCAATGCAGGAATTTTTTCAATCGCATTTTTAAGATTTTCGGATTTTCCTCTATTTACATCATCAAGTTTAATTCCGAGATATTGTTCAATAAGATATTGCATCAGGTTATCAAAAAAAGAAAAAATTAGTGCTATTGCTCCAACAAAATTATGGATATTGAAATATAATTGTATTTGGTAATAAAATTCGGTAAATGTATATTGAATGTCATTATCAAGCAATTTCCGGGCATGGTTAAAAATATCCGGGAAAAAGGTATGTGCTTGAGCTGAAATATACCTGGCCTCTTTATTCAATGTTTCCTCGTTTACATTAAAATTTTTACGATTATTTAAAAAGGAAAGTATTTTAATTAGTACCTGATTGTTCTTGAAAGGAGAATTCTTAACTACTTTTAGAGCACCATTGTAATCATAATGCGTTATTAGTTCTTTTATTGTAATTAAGTGATTTTTTATATTGAGTTCATTAAACATTTTGTCCTCGTAAACGTCTTTATTTGGTTTGTCAGGAATATAATAAAACAAAGCACCCGGCTTGTTCATGAGTAAATGGGATAAAGAAAAATTCATGGCCGGTGTTCCGGCAGACAACTGGATAATGTTATATTGTTGTTTGTCCTGATAAAATGTGAGCATTTTAATCTTTTTTTCTATTTTATCATATTTTATGAATATAACTTTCCAAATGATTGATAAAATTCTGCATTTCTTTTTGCATCATTAGAACTTCTTCTTTTGCAAGTTTAATACGATACTGTATAAGATCGTTTCTTTGTTCTTTATTTAATGTCATGCGTGGATTCCGTTTTTAATGGCTTTCTGAAATAAAGGGTGTGCCCCGCGTAAAGAATGTTTTAATTCGTAATCCGAAACAAGATGCACATCTATTGTAATATTGTATTGAAATTCAATATCAAATACGGCATCATATAGTTTGTTTTTATACTTCCAATCATAATCCCGGTTAACAATAATGACAATATCATAATCCGAATACTCAGTTGCTTTATTGGTAGCCTGCGACCCAAAAAGGATAACATCTTTAATATCATCACCAAAGCATTGTATTAGTTTGTCTTTTAATTGTTGTAATATTTCATTTGATTTTTGGGTCATACTATACAAATTTTATTTTTTCTGCCTTTTCTTTATATTCATTTATTTTTCCACGTTCAATGAATTTTCCAATATCGTGTAATAAAGCGCTTATATGACAGGTTTTAATAAAATCCATACAAAATTTTTTTAAATGTATATAAAATCACTGAACTATGCAAAGAAAATGTTATGTTTTCTATAAAAACGTATCAACCGGGTTCTTCTCTTCGCCAAGCACCTCTTTTTCAAGCCATTTTTCTTCTCTCGACTTAAAAATAATGATGCTGTCTCCGGTTTCTTCTTTCATAATGCGTTTGGCTTTGTATTTTAGCTCTTTAAGCTTTACTTCTGTGATTTCACCTTCAAATACACTATTTTGTATCCAGTTAAGGTATTGACGGCAAAGTTTAAGCATTTTGCCAACCCGCTTTTGATTTATGTCGTAGACTAATATTATGTACATGACGGTAAAGTATGAAGTATGAAGTATGAAGTATGATTGGGGACTGAGTGTGAGTGTGTGTGTGAGTGAGAAAGAGATAAATCATTTATTAACTTGGTTTTCATAATTTTTTGTGTTTTAATTTTTGACGAATTGTAACTACGATTTTTAATATTTCTTCGGCTTCTTGTAATAATTTGTCGAGTGTTTTATTTGAGATTATATTTGAATCTTTTAATAATTCCAACCAAAACATTACTTCATCTGATTCTTCAATAACTAAACATATTTTTGCAAAATATTCTTTATCTGACCTGCTTCTGCATGCAGCCCTGTAATTTGCAGCAACAGATGTCCCCGAACGCAACATTTGATTTCCAATGATTTTGCTTTCACCAGTTTTAGGTAATTCCTGATAAAATTTGATCAGATCTATTGAAAATTGTTTTGTACGGTGCTTAAATTTTTCTGAAAAATTCTCCATAATTAATTGTTTTAAATGAATAAATAAAATCCTCCCACACTCCCACACTCCCACACTCCCAC
>CAZJWE010000062.1:6310-17791 GCA_964549265.1 uncultured Bacteroidales bacterium
ACTTCATACTTCACACTTCATACTTCACACTTCATACTTCACACTTCATACTTCACACTTCATACTTCATACTTCATACTTCATACTTCATACTTCATACCTCATACTTCATACTTCATACTTCATACTTCATACTTCATACCTCCTCCACCTACCACCAAATCTTAAATGGCTTGTAATCTTCTATTCCTAACAGATGTTTTTGCAGTTTATAACATTCTAATTTCACAAGGTGTTTGTAGCTTACTTTACGTTTTAGGGTTCTGTGTTCTATGGTTTCGTTTAACCTGTTTTCAAATGCACCGATAAAGGTCTTTTTCCCTTTTTCATTAAGTAATACACTATTCAATTTATGATCAAAATCTTTTTTTGTGATTTCTTTTTTATTCAATACTTTAAATATTACCCGGTCAACCAATATAGGCTTAAATATTTCGGCTATATCCAATGCCAACGAATAACGCCGTTCTCCGGGCTCATGTAAATAACTCACCGTGGGGTTTAACTGGGTTTGATGGATGGTGCGCAAACATTGGGCATAGCACATCATATTACCAAACGACATGAGCGCATTGACTTCATTATTCGGGGGCTGCTTACTACGCTTATCAAATTCAAATCCATCAATGATCAGGTTGAATGCTTCATAATAGATGTTGCGAATATTTCCTTCTATGCCCATTAATTCATTTATCTTCTTTGATTTTTCTATGCCATCCCGGTATCTTTCTATGATTTCTATCATAGGTTGTGTATCTTTTCCCCTGCTGTTATAATATCTCAGGTTTTTTAGTATATTAAAACCTGCACCCTCAATAAATTGCTGTGCAATTGATAAACGCTTACTATGCGATGAATAATGTTGCACCTGGTTGATTAGCATCTTGCCGGCTAACATGCTGTCTTTACTCATAAATGAGCCTGTATAATTTTCATAATAATCGAAAAAATGTACATTGATGCCACATTTTCCAAGAAAATTATACAATGCCGTGTTTGCATTCAATTCACCAAAAATATACAGGTCTTCTACTCCTTCTACCGGGATATATTTGGGCGCATTTTCGTTTCCATCTGCATCAACAGGCGTAAACTTAAGGGTGTTGTCTTTTCGGGACAATTTTCCGGGATTGAATAAATAATATGTTTTTTGCATGTTTATTTTATTTGATTTTCTATTCTTCTCCGCTATAACAAAAGTCAAGGTAACTACAGTTTTTACAATATTTTCGTTTGATTTTTGAAGGTACTTCTGTTTGGTTGATTATTTTTTCAATGTCATCCACCATGTTCCTGATTTCTTCACGGTCTTTTTCTGTTAATATCACATTGGATGTTTTCTTTAATTTTGGATACTCAAGGATGGCAGTTACTCCTTCAATACCCTCTTGTTCTAAAACATACATATAATATTTAACCTGCCATTCATGTGCTTTTTCAAATGCTTTTCCTTTTTTGACTTCATGTATTATTTTGTTTTTCGGGTCATAGAAGTCAATTTTTATTCCCTGGAATTCAATTTCTGTATATTTTTCACTTCGTTCAGTGTAGGTCGTTTCATGAATTAGCTTTCCTTCCGCTACCAACCCGGAAGTATGCTCCATTTGTATGCCATTGGCGAAAAGCCACAATTTTCGGTGGCAGATAAAATAATAATTGATGTGGGTTCCTGTGATGTTCATGAATTTTATTTTGTAGGATTATAAGTTTGTAGGTTTGTAAGTTGATGAGTTTAAGAGTTGCGGTTAGTAGGGGCTTAACAGATCATTAACGTCAATATCAAAATTATTATCCGGATTATTGTATTTTGCATCATGCTTCATTTGTTCTGCTATTTCTTTACAGGTATTGCAGTAGTCGGGGAAAGGGCAGTTATCCTCGTCAAAATCACAAAATTCAATATGATTGGTGCCAAAAGACAGGGCAACATGCGATTCGCTCCAAAAATCTCTAATAAACGGATAACGGAAGTGTGCAGGAAATGCTTCAGGAAAGTCAAGCACAAAACTGTAATTTACCAATAGTTTTTCCAATTCATCAGCCAATACTGCTCGCTGTTCTTCGGTTAACTGTTCCGGTGGTGGTAGTTCCGTGGCATCAATACCTGTTATTTCAGAAACAGATTTTTTCTCTCCATAAACATATTTTTCAACATACGACATATCTTCTAATTCTACCTCATATTCAGGGTCGGCGTCTTCCCATATTTCATGAGGTGGTCTGGTATTCCAGCTTGCGGATCTTATGTCCTCTATAAGTTGATTGATGTAGTTTTGCATAGTTAATGAAATATGTTTTTTAATGTCAAAAATATAAAAATATTATTCAGATGCTGTCAGGTCTTGAAGACCCTGACAGGTCAGGTTAGCGCGAAACCTGACAGCGTCTTTCAGACCTGTCAGTGTTTCGGCTCCAGGGCAGGTCTCACAAAGCGATCACTCCTCAACTATATACTTTTCAATTACGTTATAATCTTTTTCGGACGCATGCACATATTTAAAATTTTCTGTATCATCAAACCATTCTATGACCTGCTCCCGTTGTAAATTCGTTGGTTTTGCAGACAAAATACTATGGTATGATGACCAGGGATACTCTTCAAAGTTAGTAACAAATTTATGAATAAGTGGATTATGATGTATATAATGGACAAGAGCATATAAGTATTTTGTATTGGTTACCGGCTTCCGCCGAAATGGGCGTAAAAATAAAGCCCCGGAACGATTGTACTTTTTATTGAAAGATTTGGCGTAGGCGTTGAAAAGATGAGAGAATTGTTTATCGGGTTTTGGTTTTTTCCTGCTTGGCTGTTGTTTAGACGCTGTCAGGTCTTGGAGACCCTGACAGGTCAGGTTAGCGTTATGGCTTGAACTCCCTGAAACCTGAC
This sequence comes from uncultured Bacteroidales bacterium, assembly GCA_964549265.1. GTDB lineage: Bacteria > Bacteroidota > Bacteroidia > Bacteroidales > JBBRXJ01 > CAYMKE01. The sequence goes on from CAZJWE010000062.1 coordinate 9,198, forward strand.
AGCGTCTTTCAGACCTGTCAGGGTTTGGCTTTTTCTGCGGCAGATACCCGATCTCTCGTTCTTCTTTTATCCGTACCAATAGGTGAAAATGGTTTCCCATTAAACACCAGGCATAGGTATCAGCAATTAAAGGAATATATTTTTTATATAGCTGTAAAAAATACTGGTAATTATCATTTTCCCGGAATATTGTTTCTCTGTTTATTCCCCGGTTGTAAATATGATAAAACCGGTCGTGTTCTAATGGAGGTATTCCTTGTGCCATGATTTGAGTTTTAAGTTATCGTTTATTTTTGAATAACAATTCTTCTTTTTCAGACACTGTCAGGTCTTTAAGACTCTGACAGGTCAGGGTAGCGCGAAACCTGACAGCGTCTTTCAGACCTGTCAGTGTTTCGGTCAGAATACATTTTATTATTACATTTGTATTTTACTGAAATAAAAATAAATAAATTATGCAAAACGAGCAACTTATTAAGGACTTATCACTTGCCCTGATGTACCTTACCGCATGGGAAGAAGAAACCATCACAAATGAATCCGTTTTACGGGCGTGGAAAGGGTATGATTTTGATGCACTTGATGAATTAAGGGATGAAGAACTTATAGACTATTCTAACAAGGCAAAATCGCTCTACCTGATGCAAAAAGGCAAGGATAAAGCGAAAGAGATTGTGGAGAAATTAAAGAAGATGTAATTTGTTTTTGTACAGTATTTCAAAGAACGATTAATTTTGTGTTGCTTCCAAACCATTACCTTTTGTTGTGGTTTTCCGTAAGGGAAATGAGAAGAGAGTATAAGGGAAGGTAAAGGGAGTTAGTTTACAAGAATTGGCTATTATTCTGTGAAATAGGCTCATCCTCATCAATTAATAAACCCAGATCCTTATCATATTTTTTTTCTAATACCCATACTTTTTGTTCTTTGATTTTTTTTGAATTGATTATTTCAAATATTTCAGTTTCCTGTTTTATTCCGTTATTCTGTAATAATCCATAGAACTTTTTTTCAGTAATTTTTACTTTTAAGTTTTCTGCCTTTGTAAATTTGTTTTCTTCTAAATATTAAGTGTATTGGTTATAAAATTTTGATGGAAGCTTTCAGCTGCAACGTTGTTGTTACGAGGAAGAGGTAAGGGATTTCAACCTGGCATGACGAATAAAAAAAATTACTCACAAGTTATAATTTTGTCACACGTTTATTTCAATTCCACTATGGTTCAGGGGTATTAATTTAAAAATAACAGGCCAGGAAGTCAAAGAACAGTATTTTCATTACCATTTACTTTATCATACCATACGAAAACAGCAATATGATAAAGCGTTTGGTAATGGGACTCACACACATAACTATTTAACATACTGCTGCTTATATATATGCCATTTTTGTGTTTTTGTGTAGTTTTTTTAATACACTAAATCAAGTTAAATTTATGGAAAGTCTCTTATTACAATTGATTTTCATAATCATATTCCATCATTAATTTAATTAATTTCTGCTCCGCATTTTTTAAAGCATCAGCGCTTTCAATTTCAGTTTGTATATAAGCTGCACATGGTAATGTAACAAATAAATCTGCCCCGGCTGTCTCGTCTAAAATTGGTTTTGCTTTGGGATTTTCCAGGTCATCCGTGAGTTTAGACCTTATTGCGCCGGCTAGAGTATTGGCATTGTCACTGATTGCAAGGGCTAAGGTCTCCATAAGGCTAAATGTGCGTGATTGATTACTGGTTATTCTCCAGTTAATTAATGCATGAGCAATAGCAGGTATTATTTTTTCTCTTTGTTCTTTTGGCATTACTAAACATTCACCAAAAACATTTTTAGAAGTTTTCCAACCATTTGATTTCAATTCTTCAATTTTGTCTTTTTCTATTTCAGGTTCCAATAAAGTGGTGGGAATACAAAATAAAGTACGCAAATCAATAGCAATATCATAAATAAACAGACCGGTAGCTCTTGAATTATCAGGTATCCATTTTCTTAAGATACTTCTATCAGTACCCTTTAATAATTCATCTATTTGTTCTTCATTTAAAGGATTTCCGGAACTATCTCTAACAATAACGTTGTGATTTTCAGGTTTATCACTTCTGTCAAAGGTGGCGTTTTCCGAATAATTCCCTGCCAATAAAGGGTGTAAAGGCCTCATTGCAGATATAGATAAGGGACTTCTTCTTTTTTTAGACCTTTGTTGTTCTTGTCCTTTTATAGATTTAGGAGTAAACATCCAACCTCCTAATATTTGATCTACATATTGAGGATCACAAATGGATAAAACTTCACCTTGCCCAATAGCTCCTTTGTTGTTAACATCAAACACAAAAGTAACCGGAGAAGGTTGTACATTTAGTGCATTTGTGATAGCATCTAAAACGCTCCGTTTAACTTGCTGTCCGCTTGAATAAGGCATCCTGTGATTAAATACTGGGTCCCAATAAAATTTTTGACCTTTTTCTACACAAAATACTGTATGGTCTACATGGCGTAGGCCTCTTAAATAAATGTATGATTCCATAATAAATAGTTTTTATTTGTTTAATAAAGCATATTGAAAGCGAATTAATGTATTAAAATAGGGGAAGTTATCTTTAGGCATGGTATTTACAAATTTGCCTAATTCTTCATAGTCATCAACTTTTTCAGCTTCTTCAACAATAGGAATTAAATTTTGAAGAAACTGTTTATTTGTAGCTGATTCAAGTAAGGAATTTACATCGTTATCACGATTTTTTCTTCCTTTTTCTGCCCCTGCTCTATAATTTAAAAGCTTTTGGGCAAAGTCGCGGGATAAATCCCATAATTTTTCATTGTTCATCATAGCTATAATCCAAATTAAATATGTGTTAAAAGTTATTTGCTGTTCATTGTCATCTGCTTTAAATGTAACTTTTTTGAAGTTTTTTCTGCCTGGTAGGTATGCTTTTAAACCCTTTGGCTCCAGAGCATTTATCCCTATTGAACCATGTTCACAGGCTGACCGAAATCCAAAAGCTGTTCCATAAAGGCTTTCAATAGCATTACGATCTTTTTCAAGAGCAGTTTCTCCAAAAATCTTTTTATAAAATAAATTCGGCCTATTTAATTCAGGAACATTGAACGGGATAAAGCCAATTGTTGTATTGGTTTGACCAATATTATACAGGTAGCCGATAATCATATTTGAATTCAGTTTTTCTGAAATTCGTATCAATACTTTCACCCAACTGATGGTAGAAATTTCCAATAACCCTTTATTATTGGTTTGTAGAGGGTTCATTCCAAATATTGGATCATCTTCATCATATTCATAACTATCATATCTATGACTAATCCAATTCCCATTCCATGTATTTATCTGGTTTCCTTTTAATTCATTATTTTTATTCAAGTATTCACGATAATGCTCCCAACCTTCAAATATATCAAGGAGCAAAGCCTCATTATCAAAAAGTATGTTAATACCTCCTTTTACTCCAATTCCTAATGCAGCGCCAATCCAGGAATAATACACATCTTCTTTAGTGTCTGGTAGTTTAATATTTGAGACCTGACTTGTTGTTGGGGCTGTTGGACTTAATACAGGATAACCTTGTGCAATACTTTCTTCTATTGGCTCATTCTCAATTTTTTTTATCATTTTAACTATTCGTTCTTTTCTTCTATCAGCAGTTTCAAAAGACTTTTTCCCTTTTATCATGTCTTCCCAACTAATTTTAGGATTCTCTATAGGAGATCTACCTGCTGTCATTAAATACTTGTTATGATCAAAAAAAAGAGGGATAAAAACATCTTCAAAAAACGACTTTGCATTGTGATTTTTATTGAATTTATTATTGTATGCTTTTAAAAATGTTTTGCCAATTGTTGTTGTATACATGTTTACAATATTTGATGGTTGATATTATAATTTTCTGGTCTGGCTTTTTCAAGATCGACACCAAAGAACTCTGAATAAGCCATATCAGGAATAATAAATGGATTTGTTCCGGTTTTGATCTGATCTATATTTTTCCATCGAACAGAATTGTAGCTTACAGGAATTTCCAGTAATGTTCTGTTCTCCCAATCCGTATTATTGTATTCTTCAACATCGCTCTCCCTGATGCATGTCACCGAATCAATATCCAGTTTTTCCAGTAATGCTGACTTTGGCAAATGCCACAATTCCCTTAAACGCCATTTATTATCAACAAATGCAGCATCTAAATTTATATCCGGTGTCTCTATTACCGGATACACATAATTTAATTTGTTTTGTAATATATTTTCTTTCAAAAGTTCATTGTTTGGTAAAATTTCAAAACTTTTTTCCAATATTTCTTTAGAATAAGGTAAACATTCCTTTTCGCTTTCAGGTGGCGCGATAACATATACCGGTTTGTACTTTCCAATGGTTTGTTTGTTCCTTTTCCTGTTTATTCTGCCAAAACGCTGTATTAACGAATCCAAAGGAGCAGTTTCTGTAATCATTAAATCAAAACTAATATCAAGGCTCACTTCTACTACTTGTGTAGACACAACTATACACGCCTGTTTGCTTTCATTATATATGTTTTTTAACTCTTTTTCGAGTTTATTCCTGTCCATTCTCCTAAAGCGGCTGTGTATAATCATCTTCTGCACATCCGGGTACATATTTTCAATACTATTATATATTTCCTGGGCATTCCTTACACGATTGCAAACAATTAAAATTTTCCTGTTTTTATTTATTGCATCTTCTATTTCATTTATAGATGTTTCAAAATCCGGTATTTTATGAACTATATGCCTGTTGAAGGTATCGAGTATATCATCTTCCAATTTTACATATTGAGTATGTTCTTTACCAATAATTTTCATTATTTCATCTTCCAGGCATTGAGGCATCGTTGCTGTTCCAATATGAACGCTACAGCCTATAGATGATAAAATCTCAACAATTTTTAAAATAATGGCCTGCACGATTTCTGAATAAGTATGTATTTCATCAAGAATAATATCACAACCTTTCAGGTCAAATAAAATAGATTCATAACCTCTTGTTCCGAATACAATGGATCCTAATTGATGTGGAGTAAGTATTTTTATTGCAGCCCCGAATTTATCCTGTATTACCTTCTCTTCTATCTTATTTTTTTCTATAACTAGCCTTGAAGATGAATGAAGTAACCTTATATCCGTTTCATTATCTTTCAGATCGTCACATATTCGTGAATACATGGCATTTATAGATGCTTGAAACGGCAAGGTATAGAATACCCTGTTTCGACATCTTTTTAATAGAAAATCTGTTTTTCCTGCACCAGTTGGCGCTTTCACAAACGTATGCTTTTTGTTTACATCAGAATTTATAAGGGACAGAGGAAATAATTCGTGTTGTCTGTTATAAAAATCCAACTTTGGTTTAGCAAATAATCTTTTTACTTTTCCAGAATTTTCTCCTAAAGCTGATGCAAAATGATCAGCGCCTATTAACAACCCCTTCCATACTGACCATCCTTTTTGCTTCTTTTTGCAATAATCTATTACAAAATAATAGGATTCTTTCGCTTCTTCAAGCGAAACATCTTCACATGCAATTCCCAACTGGTTTAAGATTCCAATTGCATCATTTTTCCATATATTAAAATCCTTTATATGATATTCAAGTAATTCATCTTCATATATCCTCTCCATATCAAGAATGCCTAATTCTCGCCCATCTTTGTATATGGATTTATGATGACCAATGATCATGTCAATTACTTCCGGCCATATTTTTTTATCTAAAACTTCAAGAAAAAAAATAGATGCAATTTCATGCCTAAAATTCATTTCCGTGGGAGACGGCCTATATCCATTTAATTTACGTTGAAATAACGGACTAACTTTACCTATATCATGTAATTTAGCTCCCTGTTCAGCTATATTTTCTTTTAACCCAAAATACCTGGCTGCAATTACAGCATATTCGGATACCTCTTTAATATGATTTATTAAAGTAGTACCTCCATTAGAAGCGCTTTTAGCCAATATGTGGTCGAAGTTATTCATATTTTGGTTTTTGTATGGGATTTCCGGAAATATTCAACCAACCATACATAGGTTGATTATTATTAAATCTATTATACCCAACCAAAAAAGATTGATCATTTTTTTCAAAGATCAATTCAAATCCATCTAATTGATCAAACTCCTCTTTAGTCATTTCAATAATTGTAGGTTCAGGAAGCAACAAATCTTCGTTTCTGGATAAACATATATGCTGTTTTACAGCTTTTTTTGCTTCATCACTTGTTTCAAAAACTAAATATAGCTGGGGATATATCATTACACCTCTTGTGAGAATGGATGTCTCCCTGATTAAATTCTTTTTTTTTGTTTTCCAGGCTTTAGCGTGAACCGTTTCTTGTTGAGTATCCAGTGCTGAATATGTCAATTTATGTCTTAATATTTTATTGACTTCCAGTTTTTGCCTAATTCCTTCGATAATTGAAGGAGTTAAAAACTGTTGCGAGTTGGTCTCCCCATCTCTAACTGCTGTCCATGGTTTTATAAAACCAAAGTTACCTTTGTATTTAACAATATAATATTTCATAATAAATTTATTTTAGTGCTCCAAATCCTATTCCTGTTGAATTTCCTACGCCTACATTCCATGCAAATTTTAACTGTTCAGGTGTTCCTTTTATAATTACAGGACATATATTAACCCTATTACCTATTTTATTGTAATATATTATTTTTGTCTTTGGAGCTTTGTATGTTCGATCAAATTTAATTGTCAATCCATCATTATTTAATCCTGCTTCTTTTAATTTATTTCTCATCGTTTCACTTAGCAAATCATCACTTTTTTCATTATCCCAGGTATAATGTGTTTCTTTCCCATTTTCTGTTCTTTTAATAAATACCGGGCTTGCTAGAAAAAAAACCTCTCTCTCTTTAAAATCTGGTACTTCTTGAACAATAATCTCATTTACCTTTAAATTTTGTAATATATCAGGTTTTTTCTTAATCCCATCAATTAATTCTTTTAAAATATCATTCTGATAAAAACTTATGAAAAAATTTGCTCCATTTTTAAATATAAAACCCTCTTTCACTGGAAATCCTCCATTTAACCAAGAAAATGAATAAAGAGATAAATTATCATGTAATTTATTTTTCCCAAGCCATCTATGAATCGCACTTGTTAATATATTCTGATAATTATAAGGTACAAGTACTGTAGATCCATTTGTTTTTAAATGTATTCTCATTGATATATTTTTTTATATTAGTTTAAACCGCATAATTCATCTGTTTATTTTTAATGATCATTTGGAGCTCGCCATGAGTTTAATCCACTGACTTTGTGCAACATATCAAAACCCTTAATAATCATGCTCGTGTGTGTCAAAAAAAAATTCATAGCTCGGTTCAATTTTAAAAATTCTTTCGTGTACAAACATACAAACTCATTTTGTCAGGTTCCGTCAATTTTTTATTTTTTATTTCTATTTTATATTTTTCTTCATTATCCGATTCAACCCTCACCCCCATCCATGCCCTCATGTTCAATCATTCCGGTGCTGGTTTGGGTTTCAATTTTCTTCCATATATATTCTTTCAACGCCATTGGTTCAATCACTTCAATCTCATCCAACAGCCCCATTACAAAACGGCCTACACCATGCAGTCCGGCTACTTCGGTTTGCAACAAATAGCAGCCATTGTGTTGCATGGTAATATATTTCTCAGCAAGCGGATATTCTTCGATAAGGAGATTGTATGCAGATAAAGATAATTTTAAGGTAACAGGTATTGTTTCATAACTACTCACCCTGAATATATCTACATTGCCTTTTTGGTGGTGTTTTTCGTATTTCCAACAGATGCCCAGTGGCTCAACATGGTCAATGCGGGCGGTTTTAAATAATTTATTGCTTTTGTCTTCTGTGTCGTAACACCAGATGGCTATAAAATTAACAGTAAATCCGAATGGTTCCACCACCCTGTTGCGTATTTCATTGCTGTGCGATGATTTATAATTGACCAGCATCACCTGTTCTTTTTTATTCATGGCATTCCTGGTCTTATGCACAGCATCAGAATATTCTTTTTTGATGATGGGCGTGGCAATCCTGTCATCATCATAAAGAGTATACAATTTTTTTACAAGATTGTTTTTAAACACATTCTCATTATCAATAGAATGAATGGCCTTACTAAGGATATATGCTTCTTCCTCAGAAAAGAACAGCAAGTCACTAATGTCTTTATGCACACTGGTGTCTTTATTAATATGAAAAAATGTTGTGCTTTGTTCTGTAAATTTATCCACCACATATCCGGCTCTCTGAATTGTTTCAATGTATCTGTAAACGGTCCGTTCACTGGTCTGCAATGCCTGAGCCAACTGGCCAATGCTTCTTCCATACCGACAATTCAGTAACAAAAGCATCTTTAGCATACGTTCTAATTTAGCATGATCTTCCATAACAATTTATTTAGTTAGTAAATTTTGAAGCTAATATAGGTATTTTATTTTAGTAAATAAAATATTTCATATGTTTATATTTTTGTTAATTGTTCATTATTAATTATTTATGTTTTTACTGCGTAAACGCTAAGAGAGTTAAAATTTCATATTCATGCTCTATGGCAA
>CAZJWE010000063.1:0-17738 GCA_964549265.1 uncultured Bacteroidales bacterium
GAAAAATATTGAACGTAATTAATTTAATTATAATAGAGATTTAGTTCACCCCACCCGCAGGGCCGGTGAGCGAAAAGAAATAACTTCCTGCCCGGAAATATCTTCCAACAAATGTTTTGTGTCTGTCAAAAAACTTTTTTGTGTCCTGAAATCTGTCACATCATGCCCGTCTTTTTTCTCGTGCGACCAGCTATGGCTGCCAATTTCATGTCCTTTTTCAACAGTCATTTTTACAATCTGTGGATATAATTTTGCTATGTTTCCGGTAAAAAAAAAGGTGCTTTTTATATTATTCTTTTCATATATATCCAACAAAACCGGCATACCTTCTTGTAAAATTTTGGCACCGGTTTCTTTCCGTAAGGCGTTGAACCAGATGGAGGTGGTTTCGACGTCGTTGGTTAGGAGGCAGTGTTTGTTCATAGTATAGTTACAAAGTGAACAATGGTTAGGGCTGCTTGTCGTTTTTCTTTAGATAATTAATAAGCCCTGATAATGACTTAATACTGTTTAATTCATTATCCACATGATATTTATTGTTTTGATGCCAGTAAGAACTCATGGATATTATCCGGTGAAATAACATTAAATATTGTGTTTGGATAGGCTTTAGCGAATGTTTTAGACAAATTACTTTTTCCAACAGGTCTATATACTTTTCTATCGTTTCTTTATCTGAATTAAGGAGCTGAGCAAGTTCATTATAAGACACTTCGCTTCCTATTTGCAGGGCAAGTGCCTTTAATATTTTTTTAAGCAATATCGGTTTTTTTATCGTACTAAGCACAAGCAAATCTTTATACAAATAGCTCGAAGTTAATGATTTTAAAACGTTTTTTTTCAGCACCTATGTGAAGCGCTATATCAGGATAAAATTCATATATAATATTTTTCGATTTAAACCACAAAATATTATACTATTATTCGATTGTATTCGCAAAATATATATTTATATTATTCTTTTCATATATATCCAACAAAACCGGCATACCTTCTTGTAAAATTTTGGCGCCGGTTTCTTTTCGTAACGCGTTGAACCAGATGGAGGTGGTTTCGACGTCGTTGGTGAGGAGGGTGTATTTCATGGAGAATTTAATATACTAGTTTAGAAGTTGAGTAGTTGAGGAGTTGAAGGGAGTTTAATAGCTTATTTCCTTTAACCTTTTAAACTGTTAAACCTTTAAACTGCTAAACGTCTAAACCATTCAATTTTTTAATTGTTTATTTATGAATGCATTAAGCATGTTGGATACATCCATAATCTTAACTCTTGAATTGTTAAATTCGACTTCACTTATATAATTATTATTTGCCACTATTAAAATATTTAAGGATAGCACAGCCCTTTTTAACTCTTAAACGGTTAAACTTTTAAACTTTTCAACTCTTTTGGTATTTAACAATTACCTGCTTCACCACATTCTTCACATTCTGCATCACCAATTCCTTCGTCCAACCCCAATAATTATCAAACCAGCGCTGTGGATGGACATTAAGCATAATTTTTATTGGCAATTGATCTTGTTGGATTAAGTGAATAAAATGGTGCGTGTTTTTAATGGGAATATCAAAACCAGAATTTACTTTATCCCGCACACTTATGTTTTCTTTATTCCATTTCCTGCCTGTGTCGGTAATATAAAAAACCTTTTTGTAATCTATATCAAAATAGGGCTCTCCAATAATCCCTAATTTCCTATAATCATATTTCTCCCATATTTTACGGCTGTCCCATTTGCTTAATGGACTCCCGTGCATACAAATTGTTTTCACAGGGTATAGTTTACGGAATTTTTCAAGATTGCGGCAAAAGGAATCATAGGCCTTATCAATATTGCCGTTGGTTAAGGCAAGGTCTTCGTAGTGATAGCCGATTTCGTGGCCGAGTTTTGATATCTTCTGCATTATTTCCGTATTGAATACAGATGAAACAGCCCGAAAATAATACGAAGCGTGTATCTGCAAAGCATGTTCAACCTCTGCCATAACAAGCGCATTAATAGGAAGCTTGTCTACATCATGCCTTAACACTACTACTTTACCGGCCACCGAAAAATTACAAGCATCAAAGGTTTTAAATTTATAACCATTTTTTTTCAAGGCATAAAGTAAATATTGATATTGCTGTAAAGTGTAGTCCATGATTTTACTGGGTTTTTAAGGTACTTGCTGACTGATACAGGTAGCGAACGTTGCATGAAATTATATGTATTTCATTCTTCATTATTAATAATGGTTTTACAAATAAACTCCGCGGCATGGCCATCTCCAAAGATTTGAGGGAAGTTTGTTTTTGGTGTGTTGATTAACCGACTGAAGGCTGCTGTAATCTTTTCGTAATTGGCTCCCGTGAGTTCGGCTTTACTGGTTTCCAATACTTCCACCCATTCTGTTTCCGGGCGAAGTATGATACATGGTTTGTTGAAAAAATAGGATTCTTTTTGGACACCTCCGGAATCTGTCATGATTAATTTTGCATTACGCTCTAATTGTATCATATCCAAAAATGAAACCGGTTCAATAATTTTAAGGTTTTCTGATTGTTTAATATGATTTGCCAGCTTTGTGTGCAGTTCTGAATCAAGTTTTGCTTTTGTCCTGGGATGCAGGGGTAAAATGATTTTATAATTTTTTGCTATTGAAAGCAATGCTTTGAAAATGTTACCCAGGGCTTCCGGATTGTCTGTGTTGTGGTCCCTGTGTAAGGTTGCAAGGATGTATTGATTTTTTTTGAGCTCATACCGGGATAAAATGGAAGATTTTTTTTGAGCGATTTCTGAAAAAAACAATGAATTATCATACATCACATCGCCGCAATGAAAAATACCCGGGTTATCGGGTGCAAAGGGGCTGGTATTATGTTTTGAAAAACCTTCGCGCACCAGGTTTTCATAACCGGTTTTGGTGGGTGAAAATAACAATGTGCTTAAATGATCACAGGTTACGCGGTTGATTTCTTCCGGCATTTTGCGGTTAAAAGAACGTAACCCGGCTTCTACATGCACAACAGGAACTTGAAGTTTGGATGCTGCTACTGCTCCTGCCAGCGTTGAATTGGTGTCTCCATATAAAATTATATAATCGGGTTTTTCTTCTAAAAGCAACTTTTCTATTCCCTCGATCATCCTGGCTGTTTGTTTGCCGTGCAAGCCGGAACCGACGCCAAGGTTATAATCCGGTTTGGGAATATTTAGCTCCCCGAAAAACACCTCGGACATGTTGTTATCGTAGTGTTGCCCTGTGTGGACAATAATTTCATTGATCTGGCCTTTGTAATGGTTGTCAATGGCCCGGCTGATTGCTGCTGCTTTTATAATTTGCGGGCGTGCTCCTATTACGGTTAATAATTTTAACATCTTACTTAAAATTATACTGATAATCCGGATTCTCTTTCATTATTTTCTTGCTTTCGGGGTAATTTTCTATGAACCAGACGAAGAAGGCGGTAGGGTCTATCATTTCATTAATCATTGATATTGCTTTATCCCGAAATGTTTTATCTTCATTTAAATTTGCTATTTCTTCAGCTTTGCTGAGTAGGTTTTCCGGTTGATCAGGAGTAATACCAAAGGTAAGGCCATATTTATGTTCCAGTTCTTCTAGAACTCCTATTTGACCTACAAAATCATTGTAGCGGATAGAAATTGTGCCCATGACAGCTGCTTCATGTGCCATACTTTGGCTGTCACCAATAATCATCTTTGCATAATACAATAAGTGATGCATGTGTAGGGGATTAATTTTGAGTTTATAGTTTTCAAGAGTTTCTGGAAGTTTACGTTCGCTAAAGATGTAAATATTTCCGTGATTAGAAAGCTTTTTAATTAACTTTTCTACAAGCTCATTACTTAAACCTCTAATATTTTTATCATGGTGTGCAGTCAGGCTTACAGAGCGTATTATAAAGAAGGGCTTTTCATTTGTAACATATTTCTTTACAATTTCCCAATCGGGGTTAAAATAATTGGGATGTAAATAAAATAGTTTTTGATAGCCTTTGTAAAAGAAAGTTTTTTTACTCCAATAACCCATGTTGCAACTTTCAGGGGCAAAAATAAATGATGAAAAAGGCCATCCAAAAAGAGCGGATTTTTTAATTACAGAAGCATCATCATCGTTAAGAACTATTGAAGGAATACCCTTTAAATAGGAAACCTGGCAACTTTCAGAAGCAGCGGTAACCAATAAATCAAATTGCTTTTTTTTAAAATGTTTAAACAAAGACATGTTTCTTTGTAAAACACTGATCAATAGGCCAAAAAAACCGTGTTTCTTTTTTTGGGGGGAAACATTCACGTAATTTATTTGATCTTTAATTAATATATCTTCTAATATATCCTTAGTTTTTATGAAAACATGTATTTTATGTCCAGTATTTTGTAGTTTTAAGATCGATTGTTTAAAAACGTAATATTGTGAAGGATGAGCTAAATAAAAAGCAATATTCATATTAAAATATTATCTGTTTCTTAGAAATGAAAAAATATTTGTAAAATATACTAAACCCGGTTTTAAATCTTTTTTAGCAAATAGGGCGTTAATTTTTTTCCTCTTCATTAAGGAGGCAATGTACTGTGTAATTTTTAGGTTGCCTTTCAATATTGCCGGCAAGGCATAAGCTGTATCGCTGAACGGATTTATCCAGTAGCGGTTTGTATCATACGTATTTGGAAAGTGGTTTTTCAATCCATTCGCATAATTGTAGATCATCTTTGCGTAATCAATTCCGCAAGCTTTTGCCAGTTCCACCCACAGCCAGGTTCGGGGATTGATTTCGATTAATTTATATTCACCATTTCTTGGATCCTTTATGTATTCCACTTCACAAACTCCTGTATAATTTAGTTCCCTGAGGAGGGGAATGGATTGTTCATGGCATGCTTTTACATACGTGCTTTTTGTGAAGGTTGCGGTGCCGAACTGTATGGGATGCTCCCGCAGTTTTATTCCACTCCAGTGGGTTTTTATTTCTCCGTTTTCACAAAATGCCGTGAATGAAATGGTTTTGTTGTTCCCGTTATAAGGGATTAATTCCTGCGTAAAAGATCCCTCCATAAAATAATTGTTATTGATTCGTTGCAGTTGTTTCCTTAATTGCGCTTCGTCATCTGCTAAAAATGCTTTCCTGCGTATTGACTGGTAAAAAGATAACCCATTCCGTCCTTTAGTAATCACAGGAAATTCTAGACCGTTTTTTATGGGTTCATCTACATTTTTAAAAGCTTGTGTTTCTGGAACAGGAATGTTTATCTTTTTCGCAATTTCAATTAATTTTACTTTGTCATAAATGTTATCAATAATTTTCAAACCCGGCGTAATGACTTTATAATACTTTTTCAGCCTTTCTTTGTGTTTCGATATGGTATAAACTCCATGGTCATTAGAAGGTATCAAAACCCAATCCCGAATGTTTTCCTTTTCAGCCAAATCAATCAAAAAATCAGCAAATTCGTCTTTAATAAAATCCGGTGACTTGATGAATTTCTTGCAATATTTTGAATGACGTGCAATGCAATCTGTTTTGTCGACTACGTAGACTGGGATGCCGGCTTCGCCGAGGGAGCGGGTATTAGATAATCCTTGGACGTGGCCTTCTATTATTATGGCCCCTTTCTTGCGATTATGCGATGAAGCGTTGAAGCGTTGATGAGATGAGTTGTTCATTCAATGATGTGTTAATGCGATGAAGAGATGATGTGAATTTGAGCTCTTGGCTATTTGTTTAAAAGTTAAAACGACCATTTCTTGGCGTTGTTTTGCATTTTGACAAGCATAGAAATGATATGTTCATATTTATCAAATAACTGATCAAATTGTTCTTTTGTAATGTATTTATGTGCTAAAGCAAACTCTAACCATACCTGAGTTTCGCCTGCTTCGGCTTCTGAATCCGAAAGTTTAGATACAAAACTTTTTTCATATCGACGTTTACGATATCCCTCTGCAATATTAGCACAAACAGAACGAGAACTTCTCCTGACTTGATCAGTTAGTGAATATGTTTCTTCTTTCGGAAATGATTTACTAAGATCGAAAATTTCCAGTGCAGTACTGAACCCAAGTTTATATACCTCTAATTCCCTGTGTGATTTAACAAGCATAGTATTTATGTTTTATTTCTAAACTCTAATTATCGCTCACCCGCATCATCTCATCATCGCACTATCGCATCAACGCTTCTACATAAACCTCCACCAACCTCCTCGCTACACTCCCCGCATCCAAACCCAGCTCCAAAATCCGCTCTCTGCCATTTGTTCTGCATTGTTTTTCTGCAAATTCCATTGCTTGTTCGATTTTTTGGGCTACATTCTGCGGATTAAAATCACAAATAAAGTGTCCCGGTTCCTTGCCAAAGAGCCAGCGAACATCCCCTACGTCGGTTGCTACAATTGGACAGTTGCAAGCCATGGCTTCTTTTACTAGATTGGGAGAGCCTTCTGCAAGTGAAGGATGTATTAACAAATTAACTGCATTTAAATATTTAGAAATTTGATCGTGAGAAACCGGATAGGGATTGAGTAATACCACATTTTGATTGTTTAAATAATTGAAGGCTTTTTTAACCAGCTGATAATTTTTTCTAATACTATTTTTATCACCTAAAAACAAAACGTGTTTTTTCTTTTCATTCAGTCCAAGGTCCTTTTTTAAAACTTCAGAAGGTTTGAACTTTTCTGTATCAATCCCATTGGGAATAATTACGGATTTTCTTTTTTGCCAGACAAACTTCTCTATATTCGCTGATTTTGATATTATTTTTTTTACAAAAGGTTGTATAAGATAGGTTAATAATGGAAGATATTTACTTTTAAATGTTGCTTTGTTTGGTGCAATAATATCTCCATACGTATCACTGCCCATTAATGATAAAATAACTGGAAATTTACCTGAACCTATGACAGATGACCAGCCTGAAAGCGTATAATGTGCATGTATAATGTCATAATGATTATTTTTTAAAAACTTTCTCAGTTTAACTCCAGCCTTAAGATAGCCCCCTATACCTTTTCCTTCTACCAGGTAGAAATCAATTGATATACCTGCCTCTTGCAACGAATTGGCCTGAATTTTTACCACAGCTCCGGGTTTTCCATCTTTGTTTCCGCTCGCAACGAAGAGGACTTTTATTCTTTTTTGATGTGTGGATGTGTCCATGGGATAATGCTGGTTGTTGAACGGGTTGACTTTAGTTCTCTAGAGTCTATAGGTTCAGTGATATCACTTCCTTCTTTTTAAAGGTAATCATTCTTCAAGAAACTCAGGGTGTTTTTCTAAATATTTCACTAAACCCCAAACATATTCTTCCTCCTGGTCCAATTGTTTTGGTTTAGTAACCCATTGGTTATTTTTTTTTGTATAGTAATCTTGGCAAAACTCAATAGTGGAAGTGCCAAAATGGATAGCCTGAAGCTCATGAACATAAGTTTTTTCCCCATCATAAGCAAAATCAAGAGAAATATGAGGGACATCTAATTTGTTATAGATCATTTCAACATTATCTAACAAGTATTCAGGAAATTCAGATTTAGAACCGGCTTTATAGTTATAATGACTGCCACTGGCTCTGAAATCATTAGATTTTATTCCTCTATTTAAAATATAATAATGGTCACCATAAACCAAAATTTTCCAATCATTTTTGAGATTGTGGATAAAGGGTTGAATAATAAATTTATTCTGATATTTTGATTCCATCTTATATCCGGGATGCTTATGCTTTTTTGCTATTTCTTTTAATTCATGAATATAATGAGCGCTACGGCTAATTATTTTTGCGTATTTCATAAGTTCTTCATTATTCTTAGCCAAGAATACCCCTCTACTCATTGCTCCGGCTGCTGTTTTTATAACAGATGGGAAAGAAATCTTTTCTTTCTTTATGTCATCATTTAATTCATCTAGTGTTCCATAATACTTGCTTCTATTTCCACTTAGTTCCTCTCCAAGCATTTGATCCTTCAGAATTTCCATATAAACTTTGTTGTTATTTGCCCGTAAAAAATCAAAACCTGGAATAACAATAGCTCCTATGTGTTCTAGTCCCAGAACAATATCTTCTATAAAATTTTTATAATTTAAACCTATCTCTTCGGATGAAGTATAAATCACAACTTTTCTTTCCCACAATGATTTATTAAACTCAACATCTTTGAATTGGAGAAACTCAATTTTGTAATTATACTTTTCAAAATATTTTTTTAATAAAGGTTTATCGAAACCGCTTCTGTAAGGGTGGTCGTTCCATTTGTTACCAAAATGATTTTTATAATCGGTGAGGGCGTAAATTTTATTCATTGTTATATTGTTTGATTATTTTAGCAGGATTACCTCCAGCAACACACATTGAAGGAATATCCTTAGTTACTACACTACCTGCTGCTATTACAGAGCCATAACCAATTTTCACACCAGGAAGTATAATTGAGTTAGCTCCAATCCATACATTATCTTCAATAACTATTTCTTTAGAGGAACCTATTGTATTAATTCTGTTTTCCACTTCAGGAAACGATAAATCATGGCCATTGCCATCAATTATTTGACAATTAGCAGCAATAAGGCAATTTTTCCCAATTGTAATTCTTTTATAGGCATGAATACAGGAACCGTTAATTCTTGTGTTTTCACCAATTTCCACCACAGCATCTTTGCGGTCTGCCATTATTTTAACTGGCGAATGCATGTTTAGATGATAACTTTTTTTATTTGATTTTAAGTAAACATTATTACCTAAAATCAAAGAGCCGTTATCATAAAACATAAAAACAGGTATTCCAGATATATTGATTTTGCCAGTAAGTTTTATGTGCCTTCTATTAAAATACTTGGTTTTTATAAACCCGTAAAAAGATATTATCTTCCTAACAACCATTAAAATTTGTTTTTAAATTTATCTTCAAATATATGAATTAGAGCATCCCTATGTGTCTCTCTACGGATAAGATTCCATATATAATAGAACTTTTTGTTTCTTATGGATAAAAATTTGTCTAAATATTTTAGGCGCTTAATTTTTTTGAATATTCTAAAAACAAGATGAGGTAAACTACCTATTAATACTAAATATCTATAATATTCTTCTATTTTTAGCTGGGCAAGCCAATGTTTTTTATTTAGTTCATCATTAATAACTATAGAGTTGAGATATTCCATCTGTTCAGAAAAATCAAATTTATTACCTTTGTAAGCATTAAACAGTTTCATTTCTACCGGGTCAAAATAACAAGGAATTACTTCATAAGAAAATGAATTGTTTTCTTTTATTTTAAATTGAACTACAAGAGTTTTTTGTCTTTCTACTTCATATTTTTGTGGATAAATTATATTACCTAATCCATAAAAGATAGGTACATTTTTGTATTCTTCGTAACCTGCAATATAGTGGCTGTGATGACAAATAATAGCAGAAGCACCTTCTTCGGCATAAAACCTTAATTGCCTAAGCATAAAAGGGGGTGGATGGTGGTTAAAATCTTGGCCTGCGTGAATTACTAGAAAAACAAAATCATTTTCTGCTTTTGCTAGTCGTATATCTTTAACATTATTGATAATATTTAAAGGATTGGCTCCAGGCGAATTTTCGGAAGCTACATTGAATTCATTTTCAGAAAAATTGAGAAATGCAATTTTTTTTCCTTTAATTACTTTTACGTAAGGTTTTCGTGCCTCTTCTAAGTTCCTTCCAATACCAATCGGCGTTATGTTATTTTGTTTTAAATTTACAATAGTATCATTTAGTCCATCTTTTCCAAAATCTAAAGTGTGATTATTACTTATATATGCCAGATTAAATCCAGCTTTACTTAATGGATTTAATGTTACTGCATCACCTTTTATGTTGGGACCAACTTTTCTAATTGCATTGTTGGATTTTGTTATTGGAAATTCAACGTTAATACCCGCTATGTCTGCCTCTTTTAGTTTTGGTAGTAAATCTCCAAATAGCTTATGGGAATTTTTATGTTTATTACAATATTTTTTTAGGGTTGGATATGGATAATAATCTCCCGTTAAAAGGATTTTTATTGTATCATTATTAATCATAATATATTAGTTAAACTTTATTCATGAATTCTATCATTTTTTTTACTTGATTACTATAATTGAAATGTTTTAGTCCAAGTTTATAACCATTTTGCCCTACTTCATTGGCTAAGCTTTTGTTTTCCAAGACAAAAGACCACTTGTTACTATATTCTTTTATGTTATCAGTTTTCGCAATAAAAGCATTAACGCCATCTTTAAAATAATAAGATATTTCCCCTATATTTGTTGTTAATATGGGCCGTTTTGTTGCAGCGTACTCTCCAATTTTATGTGGAAACCTTGCTTTATCCCTGGGATTATTAAGCAATGGAATTAACAATATCTGGGCGTTTAAATAAAAAGAAATTAAATTTTCATATTCCAATGAAGAATAAACAGAAATATTATCCACAAAGGGTGATTCATTAATTATATTGTTTATTCTGTTCATATCTGTTTGTTTTCCATTGGCAATTAAAAGAAGCTTATGTTCAGTAAATACTTCTGCGATTTTTTCAAAGGACTTTATAATAAATTTAAAAGTATCGTGATAAGCAGCACCACCGCAAAACAAAGAATAATTTTTATAATCTGGTTTTGATTTTTTCCCTTCAAATGCCCCAAAGTCAACACTAGCCGGAATAACAAGTGTTGAGGTTTTGGGGCAATTTGCTTCTGTCATTTGTTTTAACTTGTGACTTATTACAAAAACTCCTTTAGAAAATCGGCAATTATACTTATCAAATAGACGGCCTTTTATAGATTCTTTATGAAGCTCCATGGTATTGGTAAAAAGCTTTATTCCATATAAACCAAAGAATATCCGATAATAAATAACCATA
This sequence comes from uncultured Bacteroidales bacterium, assembly GCA_964549265.1. Taxonomy (GTDB): domain Bacteria; phylum Bacteroidota; class Bacteroidia; order Bacteroidales; family JBBRXJ01; genus CAYMKE01. The sequence continues at coordinate 10,872 of CAZJWE010000063.1, forward strand.
AAAATATTAGTGAATTGCAAAATCACTTTAACATCTGAACTTTTTTTTATTAAACGGTTTAATAGATTTAACTCCTTTATTAAACTTAATGGAAAGTAAAGTATTTTTTTAAATTTTGAAATTTTATACGTTATCCCAGATGTGTAGAGATATATAATATTATTAAATTTCCCAATTGGTTTATGATTCGGATAATTTGACTTTATTAAATTAGAAAACATATTTAACACATAAACTTTGTATCCGTGTTCATAAAACCCTTGTCCGAGTAGCTTTATTTTTTGAACAGAGGCAAGACCGTAAGGAAAATTATCTGAATTAATTATAATACATGTTTTCATTTGAGTCTTTTTCAAAATAATATAATGAAGAGTGTGTTAAAAAACCAATAATGAAAAACATTACAAAATATGGAGTTCGGATAAGATTAAAAGCAAATGCATTTATGATTAGAATTCCTAAAAAAATCATAGATATTGTTTTTTCTTTGAAAAAAACTTTAGATGTTTTATAGTACCCGATCAAAAAAATGATAAATATGATTAAGCCATGTCTGGCCAGAAAATTTCCCAGCCCATTTGTGCTTGTGTTAAGGTGATCACGAGATATTCTTTGTGAATCATCAAAATAATGTCCTAAAACAGGCCTCTCAGCAAATTCTTTCAAATTAATAGATAACCCTCCAAATCTTCCAAGAGAACCTTTAAAATTTGATTCTCTTGTCACATCAGTATATTCCATTCCAGCTTCATATGTATATTCTATTTTTTCCTTAATAAATTGTGATTTTATTAAAAATATACCTATTAATACAATAGCAGCTATTCTAAGGATATATGATAAATTCATTTGTTTATTATGATAAATATAATAGCCTAAGATAATTAATAACCCAAGATAACCTGTTGTTGAAAAAGTTGTTAAAATTGCTATAATAATAATGAGTATTTTTATTCTAAAAATTTTAAAATTATTTAAATATAAATTTATAAATAAACCGGTTGTCAGAACTGCTGCAAACCCACCTGGTTCCCACATGAAACCAAAATTTCTGCGAAGCCCTGGTATCCCTGATTCAAAATCAGAAATTGTATAAATTATAATATTTGCGTATGAGTGCTTGTGTCCTAATCCTTCAATCCCCAAAAAATGTTGTATACTCGATAATAAATTTGCGGTAGAACTAAAGTTTATAACTTGTAATGAATAAAAAATTAAGCTTATAAATGCAAAGATATAAATTGTATCAGCTATTCTTATGAGGAGCTTTTTTCGGTTAATATTAAATATTATTTGACTAATTATAAGTAAAACAGGTGTATAGAAAAAAGCATTAAAGGAAAACACTTCATAAACCAAAAGGTATAGAAGATTATATATTAACCAAATTATTAATACAAAAATAAGAGTGTCATCAATTTTCCATGAGCCTTTTATAAATAGCCCCAAAAATAAGATAATAAAGAAAAGATGAAGTTCAGCATATGAACTTTTAAAATATGCGTTTGATGCACTACTGTATATCAAAATCAAAAAAACAGAAATGTATTGTATGATGTATATACGTCTATTTTTTTTCTGCATTATAATCCCTTATTAGGTCTATAAACTTTTCAATGTCTTCAAAATAGGCAGAATTAGCCTGTATCCAGTTAGTGCTTTTTTTCCACCATTGAAAATTTAATAACCACGAAATTTGCACTTGATTGAATCTAAACTTAATTTGTTTTGCCGGAACTCCACCAACTATAGAATAGGGCTTAATATCTTTCGTAACTACTGCACCAGTAGCAATTATTGCCCCATCTCCAATTGTTATACCTTCAAGTATTATTACATTACTTCCAACCCAGACATCATTCCCAATTTTATTTATATACTTTTTTTCGTAGTCAACATAAGAATGTTCTTCAAATTTTTGCTTATTGACAAATGTAAAACCAGCCTGTCCGACTGTTGAATAAAAAGCAGGATGAATACTAACAAAAGTATTTGAAGGATGTAGTCCAAAACCATTTTTAACATTAGACCCTATACAGCAGTATCTACCGATCTCAATATTGTTAAGAATGGTATTTTCAGATATATAGCTGCCATAACCTAAGTAACTATTCCTAAAGGATACCCTATCTCTTAAAATATTGTATCCTTCAAAAAAGGAGTTTGATGCCGAGGCTCCTTTTTTAAATAAGACATTTTTGTACTTTAATCTATAATAATTACGTCGAATAATTTTTTTTATACTTCGAGGTATCAATGAAGCAAAAGGTTTTCTCATCTTAATAATTTCTTTAATTCTGAAAATGTTTCAGGAAAATGAATATTATCTTTAGATCTTGAAACAATTCTTCTCATCATTTCTTTCTCTGAATCCTTGTCAAAATAATCAACAAGTTTCATTAAACAAATAATTTTTACGCTACTTTTATTATTATAATAGTGACTTGCGGAGATCAATGTAGTTGAATTTATTGATATAATAGAATTTTGCACAGAATTAAATAGAAACTCTGTTGGTATATGTGGGTTAATAATTCTACCTGTATTTGGTGCAGGATAGCCTGCCGGATGAGGCTTTACAGCAATTCCCTCATCATTTATAAAACGATAAATATTTTTAATCGACCCTTCAGAATAAACTTTTCCTTTTAAAACTCCTTCATTCTGACCAATATATAAATTTTCTATTATATTATGCTTTATTTGTATATTTTTCACAACATGATGTTGCATTTTCTCAAATGGTTCTTTAGAAACAATTTCTTCAATATTTAAAGTACAGAAATGCTTTTTATTGAGCGATAAAAAAAAACTTCTACCATAATAGCTTATTTTTAATTTTGATTTATAAAATATAGCATAAAAGATTTTTTGGAAAAGAACAATTATAAAATTTTTTCTACTATTCCAAATATCATAAAAACTGTATGCATTTTGTGTAATTGGCTCGTAGTTATAAAAAAAATTCTTACCTCCTTTTAACCTGTTAAATAAAATTATAAAAAGCCATGCAGAAAACTGTAAATGAGTAAAATGAAGTTCATTATTTTTTAATAAAGCATTTATTCGCCTAATTCTTTTTTTGATTAAAAAAGGATTAAAAAGTTCGCGTCTTGAGGGATTTTTGATATATATTGCTTTTACCCCCAATGTGTCAAATAACTCTTTGTATTTTTTTCTTGAGTATAAAAAACAAACTTTATTTCCCTCTTGAACCATTTGTAATCCTAAAAATATAGAATATGTTGATGCACAGTATATGTATTTCATCATCTATTTTTTATTTAAAAGTATTAATAATTCATTTTTATACTTAAGCCAAATAAAACCTGTTATAGCACCTAAGAAAATAACTTTTAATACTATTGAAAGCAAAATTTGTAAATTAGAAAAATAGAAGCCAAGGTTAATTAATAAGAATAATAGCAATACTGAACCAACAATAGTTTTATTAAACGAAGGATAAAAACACTTTCTTGCATAATAATAAAACATTAATAATCTAAAAATGTATGTAATAATTGTAGCTGCTGCTGCTCCATATGCCCCAAATTTAGGAACAAGAATAAAGTTTAATCCAATATTAAAAACAGCTGTTATTAAATTTATCCTAAATATATAATGTGTTTTCTTGCTTTGGTAAATCGATAATATAAATATTCCACTTGATTTTCCAAATATTAATCCTAGAGCTACGAATGTTGCTATTATATATGCTTCATAATAACTATCATTAAATAACAGACTAACACCTTCCTTTGCAAATAAAGCAATTACTGAACATGTAGCAATAACTACAAGTAAATAGATTGTGTTTGTTGTTTTTAATTTTTGCAGAACTTCAGCTCCATTCTTTGTGGCATTTTTAAAGAAAAAAGGGTTATAAGCTTTATAAAAACTATCAATAATCATAAAGGCTAGCATTGCAATCTTTAACCCTAATGTGTATATACCAACTTCTGAAGTATCAAAATTACGTTCAATAAATACTCTGTCAATAGATTGCATAACCCAACCAAATAAAGCAGTTGGTAATAAGGGCAAGCTAAAATTAAGGCTTCTTTTTAAGAGTTTTTTATTAAATTTAAAATTCATCTGTTTATTTCCTAGATAAAGAAAAACAGGTAGTAAAATCAAATTCCCTATTAATTTCCCTTGAAAATATCCAACAACCCCCTTTTCTAAAGCAACAATAAAGATGACAATAAAAATATTTCTTACTACAAATTCAAGAATAGATAAGGATATAAAAACATTCGCTTTTTCTTTAACAAAATAACTTGTCCTTGGTACTAGAAAAAATGACTGAATTGCAATGGCTATAATATTTAGTGCAAAATAAGGATAAAAAGGTATACTTTTGTATATGCTTCCAACAACTCCAGAAAATATAAATAGGATACCCGTTAAAGCACCTGTAATTAAAGCAACTCCTATAAAAATTGTACCTAAGTAATTTCTTTTTTCGGTTTCATTTGTAAAATCATGGTAGAGTCTATAAATGGCTTTATGCATTGAAAAGGTAAATATTATTACTAATATTGTACTAATTACTTGCATGTTTCCCACTATACCAAAATCTGAAGGAGTTAAATATTGCGTATAGATAGGAAGTAAAATAAACTGGCCTATCTTAGGTATAAGCATACCAAGCGTATATAAACCAGTATTTTTAACTAATTTACTTTTCAAAACAACCCCAAATTATATTAATTAAAAATCGACAAATACTTTTTTATTAATTGTTTCTCTTCACAAAATGTTACCAGAAAATAAAAAATTATTTTTCCCACTGGCGTTTTTCAAAAAACATCCAATCTTCTTTGAATTCATTATTTACTTTTTCTTTCAATTCTGTAATATAAGTCTTGTCAGTTGGCTTCCAAAAAGACAAATGTTTTTGTAAAATATCTCTTGGTGTACATCTCATATTTCTTGTTAACCATTGTATTTTTTCTGGTAATCGGGTATAATACCGATTAGTTTCCCGCATAATTTCTAGTTTCGCTCCTGTAATACTTTGGTTACGATATGATGTTATTTGATTATAATTTTGAGCATTTATGTTAAATTCATTTTTTAAAAAATCATCTACGTATTTATTTCCAATTTTTTTAAATTTTTGATAATTTAAAAAAAAGCAATTTCCCCCAAAATATTTATCTAAAATTTCAATTCTTTTTTTTATCGATAATTCAAAAGGCTCTATAAATTTTTTGTCTCCATAAAAATTATCTAAATTTAAAGTACCTCCCGTTTGAATATATTGCTTGTACATTGAGATAAGAAGGTCACCTGGTAGTCTAAAAAAAATAACAATATAGGAATGGGGGAAAATTTTATTTAAATTGTATATTGAATTTTCAAAACTGTTGATCCAATTTTCTTCTTTAATTTTAGCTTTAGTATGAGGTTTCCAGGGGAGGCCTGACAAAATCTCATTAGATATTAAAAAAGCTTTGCATCGATTATGATTTCTTATATCAGTCCAGTTTTTAAAAAAATGATTATATTTTAGATAGTTAATTTCTTTAATTTTATTAAAATAATTAGCTTGTAAATAAGAAGTACCGGTTTTGTGTGTACCTATATGTATTATTAGTGGAATATTATTCATAAATTCTTATTTATTTTAAACATAACAAAATAGGACCTAAGGTAATTTAAAGAAAGCCTTCTCACATATAATATTAAATAACAAAATCTGTTGCTCATAACCAATAAACTTAGAAAATCCTTTTAAACTATCCTGTCTTATGATAGCAACTAATTTATCAATCGCTTCTAAATTATCTCTTGTTTTGTAACTCAATTTTTTATTAAGTATTAACCTTACTATATTTTTAAAGTTATACCTTATTCTGGTTTTTATTGGAAAGCCGGGAATGGAAATATTCTTATCAAATGTTAATCCATAATCTGCTCCCCTGCCATCCTGTTCAATCAGATAAGAAGGTATTCTGCGTGATAAAGCAGATACATGCCCGTGAATCCTATATCCTACATGAAGATCAAAATTCTCATATTGATCAAGACCATTTTCTTTATCTTCAAATATTTTCTTATAGTTAAAATCATTTTTAGTACATAACTCTTCAATTTTAGGAGATTTGCTATGTAATAAAATTGTAATCTCCGCACTCGGAAACATTTCCTTCAAATGAAAAACCAATTTCTTGAAAGAATTCCCAAATGTATAGGGCATGTGGGGATCAGAAACAGCAATTTGTTTTATTTCTGTTTTCTTTTCAAAAACTCTATTTTCAAACCTTTTGTTATAGAAAGCTATGTCTCCCGAAAAATAAACATTTTTAAGCTTATTTCTGTGATAAAACTCTTGTGTCAAATAAGCTCGTGTAGTAAAAAAAAGACTCTTATCATTTAATTGTTCTAAGATAAATTTAGTTTCTTCATTCAAATTTCCAAACCATTCATTTTTTAATCCAGAATCCTGATTATTGCTTTTTAAAGGGGTCGAAGCAGAAATCACACCTATTGGTTTGTTTAAGCTAATAATATTCTTTATAAAAGGATAAGTATTAAAGATGCTTTTTCCAGCTAACGCAAGAGTAGCAATAATTATCGCATCTGAATTGTTAATAGAGTCTTTTATATCTTCCCAATTAGCCTCCCGCCAGATAATATTAAAGTCTATATCTTCCCCTTTAACAGCTTTAATGCATTCAATAGTTGATTTAGTAATCAACCAATCGCCTATATTATTTGACTTATGCTCAGGATAGGTAGTAATTATAGTATATTTTTTCATATGTTTTTATTTTTTGTTAATTGTTCATTATTAATTATTTATATTTTACTGCGTAAACGCTAAGAGAGTTAAAATTTCATATTCATGCTCTATGGCAA
>CAZJWE010000064.1:0-17344 GCA_964549265.1 uncultured Bacteroidales bacterium
CGTCGCAATATAAAAAAATATAGATTAAATCAAATATATAGTAATGAAATTTCTTTTTATGAAATCAGAATATTTGATTTTTTTATACTTTTGGATTGGTTTATTAAAAAATCACCCCTTATGATCCGGATATGATTATGAGTAAAGAAGTCAGCAGGAGTAAAATTATTTTATATGAACCCTTTTTGTGATTTTCTAAAGCACTCAATTCCATTTTTTTTATTTTATTAATAAAATAATATTAACTGATGAAGCTATTAATTTCTTATTTAACCGTCTTAATTACAGCAAGTTTTTTGCTGTTAAATGCACAAAAGGCCATCCACAACCCGTATGAACATATTGATTGGAAAACATGCAAGCAATATAAAACCAATCTTCATACGCACACCACAGAAAGTGATGGAGACATAGCCCCAAACGAAGTCATAGATAAATATGTTAAGAATGGGTATACAATTTTATCTATTACTGACCATAATAAAAATACCTGGCCCTGGAGTAAATGGGGGCAATACCCAGATTCACTGAATGTTTTGGCTGTTTCGGGATGTGAAGCGTCCCGGCATCATCATCTTAATGGTTTTTTGTGTGATTACGATGGTTCTCATAAAAATATTGATTCTTCACTTTCTTATATTTCACAACACAACGGACTTGCACAATTAAACCATCCGGGCCGCTACTCAAAAGATGTTTCATGGTATATTGATTTATTCAATACATATGATTCGCTTTTAGCAATTGAAGTATATAATCAGGGCGACCGGTATAAAACGGACAGAACATTATGGGATGAGATTCTTACCCGAATGATGCCCGAACGTCCGGTATGGGCTACTTCAAATGATGATTTGCATAAAGCCGGCCATTTTGGGAGGAATTGGCAGATTATGTTAACGAATGATCGAGGGTTAACGCTCAATACGTTTCGAAAATCTTTTAAAGACGGATGTTTTTATGCATGTTACGACATGTCTGGTACAGGCGGAAATGCTGTCCTGCCGGATTCAATAGTTGTGGATAATCATACCATAAAAGTATATGCTGGTTGTTCTCCTTCTACTATTCATTGGATCAGCAATGGGAAAGACATCCATCAGGGGGCCATTTTTACGGTTGATTCGATGGAACAGGCAGCTACTTATGTCAGGCCTGTGATTTATGGTGAAAAGGGAGCACGAACACTTATTCAGCCTTTTGGATTGTCAGATAAATAAGACACAAGATGAACCTGATTGAAATCATAGACAAAGCAGTAAATCTTGAACCCATCACGTTTGAAGAATCCGTTAGGCTTTACAATGAGGCATCGCTTCCTGAATTGATGACAACAGCCAGTGTGATTCGTAATGCCTTACATCCGGGTCGGGATGTAACCTGGATGGTGGACAGGAATGTTAATATAACCAATATTTGTATTTCGCAATGTAAATTTTGTAGTTTTTGCAGAAAACCTTCAAGCAATGAAGGATATGTTACTTCAATGGATGAATACCGTAGCAAAATAAACCAGTTATTTCAAATGGGCGGCTGTCAGTTATTGCTTCAGGGAGGTTTGCATCCGGATTTTGGTTTATCTTATTATACCCGTTTATTTCAAACGTTAAAAAAAGAATATCCAACGCTTCGATTACATGCTCTGAGTCCCTCCGAAATTGTATACATAGCTCAAAAAGAAAATTTGTCATACCGGACAGTATTGGAAGCATTGATTGCATCAGGACTGGATAGTCTGCCTGGTGGCGGGGCAGAGATTTTATCCGAACGGGTCAGAAAAATATTGTCGTCTGCTAAGGCATCTGCAAAAGAATGGCTTGAGGTGATGCGTATAGCGCATCAAATGAATATAAGAACGTCTGCAACTATGATGTTTGGCCATATTGAAACCATTGAAGAACGCCTGATGCATATCATTCAAATCCGGCAATTACAGGATGAAAAACCCCGGGGAACATATGGTTTTATGAGTTTCATTCCATGGCCTTTTCAAGGAAAGAATACAGTTATGCAAACCAAAATTAAAAACTTGAAGCCTGTTAGCCCTGAAGAATATATCCGCACCATTGCCATGAGCAGGATAATGCTTCCAAATATATCTCATATTCAGCCTTCTTCGTTGACGGTTGGCAGAAAAACGGCGCAAATATGCCTTCATGCCGGGGCAGACGACTTTGGGTCTGTGATGATAGAAGAAAATGTAATCTCATCATCAGGCAATCCATGTCAAATGAATATACAGGAAATGCAGGATGCAATAAAAGAAGCCGGGTTTATTCCCCGGCAACGAAATGTTGAATATCTTTATGAAACCAAATGATATCGTTGAACGAACCTTGCCCATCAATAGTTGCCGGGATAAAAAAAGTTACAAAACAGGGCAACGCCCTGTCCAAACAAAGCACTAACCCATTGCTCTGAAAGAGCAAAAGCCAATGTTGTTTTTTTCAAATCAATCGTTATTTAGAATAGAGCCAAAATATTTAACCACTAAAATAAGGGTAGTACAAAAAAAAAGACCACAATTATCTTTTTCGTGAACGGTTTTTAATTTCATCAATCAGCACAGTCCTGATACGATCTCCTGCCGACACATGAATAAACTCGCCACCGCCATATTTTGCAAGGTCTTTCATTAAGTCAATGGCCGTCTCGTCAACACCAAACCCGATGATGGAAATAACCACCCCGTGATGATTATATCCTTGTACCATCTCTTTTAATTCACCGCTTTTATATGTTCTGCCGGTAAATTTTCCGTCTGTTGCCACAATAATCTGATTATTTCCTTGTGGAATGTATTTTTTTCTGGAGATATTATATGCTGTGCTTAACCCTTTCACACCATTTGTAATGCCCCCGGGTTCGAGTTTGTCAATTTTTCGTTTAATCCGGTTTTTTTGATCTCCTGTAACCGACTCCAGAATAATATCGGCTTCTCCTGCATAGGTGATGACCGAAACATTGTCAATTGAGCGAAGCACATCAACCAGGCTTTCAATTCCACTTTTTAGCGAATCAAGCTTATGATTTTGTCGCATTGAAAGCGATACATCCAATAACAAAACGATATTGTTTGCAGCATATTCATCTACCGATAATACACTGTTTTCATTATCTGTTGGAATATATGATGGGGCAGGAGTTTCAGGATGGCTTTCTGCGACAGGCCCCGGTTCAGTATATACGTTTTCATAATCCTCAAGTGGTGTGAGTTTGAAAAATAAAACCGGCATGGATTTTTTTAGGAAAAAAGATTTGGTATAATCTTCATATCCTTTTTCATTTATATTAACCTGATATTGGCCAATTTTTAGTTCACGTATTAATTTTCCTTTTTCATTCACTTTGTCTTCAAATTCATTGGAAAAATTATGGGTAAATTCTATCGTTGCATTTGGAACCGGATGGCTAGTGTTTTTATTTATAACGTATACCTCCCGTACATTCAGGTTTTGTTGGTTAGGAAAACACTCTTCAACAGAAACCACATTGCCTGAAACATTCAAAATCACAGGATCAGGGCCTGCATTTGTTAACACTTTAATTTGTTCATTAAATTCTCCTCTGCGCCCATAATACGGATCCACTTTTATACTTGCCGTATCATCGGGTTCAATAAATTGATGCCTGTAATTTACACGCAGGTCATCAGAATGTTCCACAATTAAAATCGCTAAAGGTTCATTGCCTGTGTTTCGGAATCTGAATACTGCCGGAGGATAATCCAGATTAGCAATCTTGCCAAAATCATGCTGCTGTTTTAAAAATTGAATTACGGGTTGAGCATAATTTATCAACGGCATACAATAGATAGATAATAAAAAAAATAGTTTTAAATGCTTATTCATAATTTTATAGTTTTCCATGTAAGCGCTTGTATAGCCTGGGATATGGTTTTGGATATAATATTTTTTTTGCAATGATAAATGTTAAAAATAATAAAAAATTATATATTTGTTTTTTACTTTATTGCAATAATTTAATAATTATTAATGTTCATCCTATGATTGTTATTACCGGAGCTGTAGGTTTTATTGGCAGCAACTTATTAACAAAATTAAACAAAGAAGGTTATAAAGATATTATACTTGTTGATGATTTTTCCAGTCCATTAAAAAATAAAAACATTGAGAACAAGTCTTATTTAAATAAAGTACACCGGGATGACTTTATTGAATGGATCAGTGATAATCATAAATTCATTCAGTGTATTATTCATTTAGGTGCTCGCACAGATACAACGGAATTTAATAAAGCAGTATTTGATGAGCTGAATCTCAATTACAGTAAACAGGTTTGGAAAAAATGTGTTAAATACGGCATCCCGCTTATTTATGCTTCATCTGCTGCAACTTACGGATTAGGCGAATTGGGATATGAAGATCAGCATGAAATCATTCCGAAACTTAAACCATTAAATCCTTATGGAGTTTCAAAAAATGATTTTGATAAGTGGGCAGTAAAACAAGAGAAAAAACCTTTTTTTTGGGCAGGGCTGAAGTTTTTTAATGTTTACGGGCCTAATGAATATCATAAAGGCCGGATGGCTTCTGTAATATTTCATGCATATAATCAAATTTATGATACAGGCAAAATGAAGATGTTCCGTTCTCACCATCCTGATTTTAAAGATGGAGAACAATCAAGGGATTTTATATATGTGAAAGATGTGGTGAATGTGATACTTTTCCTATTAAAAAAACGTCCTGTTTCGGGAATATATAATATTGGCACAGGAAAAGCAAAGACATTTATGAGCCTTGTTAATAGTACCTTTAAAGCAATGGATAAATCCCCAAACATCAAATTTATTGATACTCCGGAAGATATACGGGATAAATATCAATATTTTACGGAAGCGTCTGTCCAAAAACTTAGAGATGCCGGATATGACAAATCTTTTACTTCTCTTGAAAAAGGTGTAAAAGAATATGTTACAAAATATTTGATACCAGGAAATTATTATTAATGGAAAATTTAATAAAGGATGAATCAAAAAAAATAATATATTTGTAGAAATTGAATTAAATAAAGATTAACCCAACGGAATAAACTTATATTTATGATACGGAAGGAAGATAAAAACGGAATCACAATCATTTCTTTTACTGATACAGATAAAATCACAGCCATAAATTCAGAAGAATTGAAAAATGAATTAAATCCTTTATTTGAAAATACACAAGGATGTAAGCTGTTGATGGATTTTGAAGGAATTGACTTTGTAGACAGTTCCGGGTTTGGTGCCTTTTTATCAGTAATGAAAACTGCCGGTAGAAATGGAGGGAGCTTAAAACTATGTAATTTAAAACCGGAAGTTGTCAAATTATTTCAACTTCTTCACCTTGACAATGTCTTTGACATTTATTCAACAACTGAAGAAGCCATAAATGATTTTGAATAAAATTTAAAGGTTCCTTAATTTGGTTCTACCACGAATTTAATGGTAAGTTGCAATTTTATAGTTGAAATATTGTTTAACATAGTTTATATGTGGTTGAAAAATAGTTTATATGTGGTTGAAATATAGTTTAACGTAGTTTATATGTTGTATTTTGGATTTCAGAAGCTGGAAATTTATCAGCTTTCAAAAGAGTTGGTAAAGGATATTTATAGGATATCTAAAGAAGGATGCATTTGAAAATATTTCGAAAAAGGCAAAAAACCATCGGTAAAAATGAGCAACTATATTGCGTCAATCAAAAAAAGCAACATTTAAACCATATTTCAACCACATTTACAACTATATTTAAACAGTATAGTATTTAAACAGTATTTTAGGTCCTGTAAAAATATTTAACTGTAAAGTTTAACCACTAAAATAAGGGTAGTACCTTTTTATGCCTGATCAATTCACGATGTATAATTGAGATTTGATTTAAGCCATTTTTCAGCTTCCTGTATACGCATGTTTTTACGTTGAGCATAATCTATAACCTGGTCTTTGCCTATTTTTCCTACTCTGAAATATTTTGCTTCCGGATGACTGATATACATTCCACACACTGAACTTACAGGCTGCATTACATAGGTCTCTGTTAAGCTGATGCCTATATTGTCTTCGACCTGCATGAGTTTGAAAATTTCTTCTTTTAATGTATGTTCAGGACAAGCTGGATACCCTGGTGCCGGACGAATTCCCTTGTATTTTTCGTCAATCAGGTCATCGTTCGATAATGCTTCATTTTGCTGGTAACCCCAGTATTTTTTCCGCACCAGTTTATGCAAGCACTCAGCAAATGCTTCCACCAATCTGTCTGCCACCAACCTGAACATGATGCTGTTATAATTATCTCCATTGGATTTATAGGAGTTAACATGTTTCTCAATTCCCAATCCTGTCGTCACAGCAAATAATCCCAAATAATCTTTTTTTTCTGAAGAAGCAGGTGCTATAAAATCACTCAGCGCAACATATGATTGGGTTGCATTTTGTATACGCTGTTGCCTTAACATTGGCAGAATCATTTTTAAGTTATTGCGCTCATCATCATCATAAATTAAAATATTATCATCTTTTGAATTGGCCGGAAAAATGCCGAAAACACCTTTAGGTTGGATCATCTTCTTCTCCAGGATTTTGTCAATCATATCATTGGCCTCTTTAAATACTCTTTTTGCTTCTGATCCAATTTTTTCTTTATGCAGAATATCAGGATACCTGCCTTTTAATTCCCATCCATGAAAAAAGGGTGTCCAGTCAATATAACTTCTTAGCTCTTCAACAGGAAATTGCTCCAACACTTTGATGCCGGTCATTTCAGGAGCCGGTGGGGTGTATTGTTTCCAATCTATTGTGTAGGCATTTGATCTGGCATCGAGGATAGAAACATATTGTTGTTGTGATGAATGTTTTTGATTCTGCTGTCTAAGAGCTGACTGCTTTTCCTTTATTTCCTTTTTATAGATGTCTGCATTTTTTCCAAGGAGCTTGCTGGCAACCGGAACACTGCGTGAAGCATCGGGAACATAAACGGTGGTGCCTGAATAAAAAGGTGCTATTTTAATTGCCGTATGAATAGCAGATGTCGTTGCACCCCCTATCATCAAAGGGATGTTGTATTGCTGTTTTTCTAATGCTTTTGCTACTTCCACCATTTCATCAAGTGAAGGTGTTATCAATCCACTCAGTCCTATCAGATCAGGAGTTTTTTGTTTTACAGCCTCTAAAATATCCTCTGTTGAGACCATTACTCCAAGGTCAATGATTTCATAATTATTGCATTTTAGTATGACTGAAAGAATATTTTTACCGATGTCATGAACATCGCCTTTTACTGTTGCCAACAATATTTTACCTTTTTCTTTTTTGTCGCCTGCTTTTTTTTCTTTTTCTATAAAAGGCATTAAATACGAGACAGCCTTTTTCATGACACGTGCACTTTTTACAATCTGTGGCAAAAACATCTTCCCTTCACCAAATAAGTTCCCTACTTCATTCATGCCACTCATCAACGGGCCTTCTATTACGTGGATTGTTTCATCGTGTTGGCTTCGTGCTTCATCTACATCTTGTTCAATATATTTTTCGATTCCTTTTATCAAGGCATACGATAATCGTTCATTAACATTTTGTTTACGCCAGGTTTCCCGTTCTTGTTGCTTTGTTTTGACTTCTTTGTAATCATCGGCCAGTTCCATCAGCCGTTCGGTAGCATCACTTCTTCTGTTTAGCAACAGATCGTCTACTCGTTCTTTAAGCTGCCCGGGAATTTCATTATATGTCCCTTTTGTAGCTGGATTAACAATGCCCATATGCAAACCGGCTTTGGTGGAATGATATAAAAAAGCTATGTTTATTGCATTCCTGATTGCATGATTTCCTCTAAATGAGAATGATACATTGCTAATTCCACCTGAAATTTTGGCTCCCGGAAGGTTTTCGTTGATCCACTTCACAGATTTAATGAAATCCAATGCATAGTTTTGATGTTCTGCCATCCCCGTGCCTACTGTCAGTACATTCGGATCAAAAATAATTTCTTCGGGAGAAAAATTCAACTCATTTACAAGGATTTGATAAGCTCGTTCACAAATTTCAATTCTCCGTTCAAATGAATCGGCTTGTCCTTTTTCGTCAAAAGCCATTACTACAGGAATTGCCCCATAGCGCTTAATTGTGTTTGCCTGTTGTTTGAATTTTACTTCTCCTTCTTTAAGACTGATGGAATTAACTGCCGGCCTGCCCTGTAAGCATTTAAGGCCGGCTTCTATAACTTGGAATTTTGATGAATCAAGGACAACAGGCACTTTAGCTATATCGGGTTCTGCATTCAATAAATGTAAAAATTCAGTCATTGCTTTTTGCGCATCAATCATCCCTTCATCTACATTAATGTCCAGCATATCGGCTCCGGATTCTACTTGCTGTCTTGCAATTTCGAGTGCTTCATCATATTTTTCTTCCCGGATTAATCGTGCAAATTTTCTTGATCCTGCAACGTTTGTTCGTTCCCCTATTTGAATAAACCTGGAGTTGTTTTGGATATTCAGTGCTTCGAGGCCACTCAAAAAGGTTATGTGGTTTGTTTTTTTCTTTGTCCGTGGGCTATAATTCTCTGCTTTTTTTGCAATGGCTTCAATATGTTCAGGACGGCTTCCACAGCATCCACCGGCAATATTTACCCAGTTATTCTGAAAATATGTTTCCATTGTGTTGGCCATGGTCAGGGGATCCTGGTCGTATTCTCCAAATTCATTAGGAAATCCGGCATTCGGATGTACACTCACATAAAAAGGAGCTACGGATGAAAGTGTTTCAAGATGTGGGATCAACCCTTTGGCTCCTGCTGAACAATTAAGTCCTACAGATAGTAATGGAACATGCGAGACAGAATGTATAAATGCTTCAATTGTTTGCCCGGAAAGCAGTCTTCCGCTTGCATCAGAGACAGTCATTGAAACCATGACCGGAAGACTTCTGTTTAATTCATTAAAACATTCTTCTATTCCCAATAGTGCAGCTTTGGCATTGAGCGTATCAAAAATGGTTTCGATCATGAGAATGTCAACACCACCTTCAACAAGACCACGAGCCTGTATGTTGTAAGCAGATTTTAATTCATCGAATGAGATATCACGAAATCCGGGATTATTAACATCTGGACTGAGTGAGCCTGTTTTATTTGTTGGACCAAGTGTTCCAACAGCAAAACGGGGTTTATCCGGATGATTTGAAGTATATGCCGTTGTAGATTTTTTAGCAATACGTGCTGCTTCAAAATTCAGTTCATAAACAAGTCCTTCTGTATCATAATCAGACTGTGCTATTGGTGTGCTGTTGAATGTGTTCGTTTCAATCAGGTCTGCTCCTGCATCAAGGTATAAATGATGAAATTTTTCTATAATATCTGGTTTCGTTAGCACTAGTATATCATTATTCCCTGTTAAACGTTTATGATGGTCTTTAAATCTATGCCCCCTGAAATCTGCTTCTGTCAATCCCGCAGTTTGTATCAGAGTACCCATTGCACCATCGAGTATCATGATCCGTTCATTTAAAATGTTGTGTATGTTCATATAATTTTTGTATTAAAGAGTTCTCCATATAGTCAAATATCACATTTGGCCATATGAACCGAGCCATGACAAAATTTTTATGATTATTGAAAATCTATTTCGATCACACAAAGTCAACAAATTAAACTCATGGTGAGCTCCATATGACCATTGAAAATCAAATTATAAACATATGAACCGTTAATTTGTCTAAAAAATTAAGCACGCAAAATTATAACAAAAAAAATGCCTCTCATTATTGGAGAGGCATTTTTTTTAAATAAATATAACAAAAGAAAAATTACATTATTGACATTTTAAAATATGGTTCATTTGATACTGAGCTGATTTTTGATAACTGCCGCTTGTCACTTTTTTATACGCAGCACATGCTTCTGTCTTGTTATTGTTCCCCTGATATGCCCTTCCTTGTTCAAAATAAAATTTAGATACTATATCGGAGTCTTTACCGGATGCCAGTTCAAGTCCTTTATTTAACGCTTCAAGAGCCTGGTCATATTTTTGTAATTCATTACAAACCAATCCTATGAGGTAATATCCCTGTTCGTATTCGTTGTATTCAACAGATTTTTTAAATGCTTCAAGAGCCTGTTCATAATTTGTAGCTTTCTTGGCTTTAACACCTTTGTTGTAATAAAAGTTTTTTCCAAGTTTGTTAGCTTTTTCCAGTGTTTCGGAATCACCCTGTTCTTCAGCAATATTGATTGACTCATCTATAAGATTAATAAACTCTGTGTCTTTGTCTTGTTTGTTGTAAGCCAAAGCCTTATAAAAGTATGCTTTAGCATAAGTCGAATCGGAAGCTATTGCCTTGTCATAATATTTAATGGCTTCATCATAATTGCCTTCAGAATAGCTTTTTACACCTTTAATTCTGTATAATTTTGCTTTTATGTTTTGTGTTTTTTGTTCAATGATTGGCCTGTTATATTCTATGGCTGCTTCTTCTGCTTTTGTTAATAGCTCAATCGCTTTATCGAAATCTTTTTTTCCGGCTAATTCCACACCGTAATCAAAATATAATTTGGAAATTTGCAACCCTGCTTTCACTTTTAATTCTTCTGCCTCGGGGCCTACAGAATCGGCAATGACAAGAGATTCTTCAACATACTTGATGGCTTGTTCTAAATTGCCATTTTCTTTGGATTGCATTCCTTTTTTTAAGGCATCAACAGCTTCCTGCTGGGTTTGTGAATAAGCAAAACTCAAAAAAGAAAAAAAGACAGAGAAAACAATAACCGTTTTGAACAGACTTATATTTTTCATTTTTAAACAAATTTTTGGTTTATAAATTATGCTTACAAATATATAAATTAAGATATAAAATTGCTTTCATTGATTGAAAAATTTTAAATTTGTTCTGATAAAATAAACCGAATTATTCTAAAGTTATTTTATTTTAATCAAAGTATTTTTTATTGACTTCTTTTAATACGAAATGATCTATGTCAGTATCTGTAAAACATATCAATAAATTTTTTGACACGCAAAAAGCACTTGATGACGTAAGTTTTGAAATCAATTCCGGAGAAATTGCAGGGTTTATTGGCCCCAATGGTGCAGGAAAAACAACCATGATGCGCATCATCACAGGACTCATACCCCCGTCGTCCGGTGAAGCTCAAATAGCTGGTATTGATGTACTTGGAAATCCGCTTGAAGTAAAGAAAAAAATTGGTTATCTTCCTGAAAATAACCCTCTTTACAAAGAGATGTATGTAAAAGAATACCTTCATTTTGTTGCAGGAGTTTATAAACTTGGAAATGAATCGGCAAAAAAAATCAATGAAATAATTGATATAACAGGCCTTGAACCTGAAAAACATAAAACCATTGATCAGCTCTCAAAGGGGTACAGACAGCGCGTTGGAATTGCCCAGTCTTTAATACATGACCCTGAAGTACTGATATTGGATGAACCCACGTCAGGATTGGATCCCAACCAAATTATTGAAATCAGGGAACTTATTTTACAGGCAGGTAAAGCCAAAACCATCATGCTTTCTACACATATTATGCAGGAAGTGGAGGCCATATGTGACCGCATCATTATTATTGATAAAGGTAAGATTGTGGCCAATGATTATAAAAAAAACATACTTTCAGGCCAACTAAAAAACAGTACAATTATTATTGAATTTAATAAAGACCCTGATGTTGCAATGCTTGAAGCATTAGAGGGTGTTAATAAAGTGATGAAGACAGATAACAACTATTGGTTAATTCAAC
The DNA here is from genome assembly GCA_964549265.1 of uncultured Bacteroidales bacterium. GTDB lineage: Bacteria > Bacteroidota > Bacteroidia > Bacteroidales > JBBRXJ01 > CAYMKE01. Next base: position 11,752 of record CAZJWE010000064.1, read on the forward strand.
ATGATGCCGGCCTTGATATTCGAAATAACCTGTTCAATTTTGCTGTTCAAAACAACTTGTCTGTCTTATCTATGCAAAAGAAAGAAAAAAACCTCGAACAAATTTTCCGGGAATTAACAGAAAAATAATTGCTGAAGCATTGTGATGTGATGATGAGTTGATTAAGTAATTAAGTGGGTTTAAGAGTTTAATCGTTGAAAGGTTGAGTAGTTGAGTAGTTATTGGGCATGTGATTTGGGGTTGGATGTGTATTGCATGGAATACCTTGTGTACTTTCAACTTTTAGCTTTTTTGACTCAAAGATATAAGTTTAGAATTTTACTCAAGTGAATCAATCATTTTTCATTCATAAAAACTATCTTTGCATTTTTTAAAAATGTATATTAAATAGAGTCTGTCTATAAACTCAAGTGTTTGGATTATAATGTTCGATAACGAGGCTTGCGCAGCCCCAAAAAGCGCAGTTTACTGAAGTAAATGAGCAATTTTGGGGCAAGCGTAACGAAGTTAGCGGACATTATGGACAAACACTAAATAGAGTCTGTCTATAAAATATAAGGAACAAAAATAATTTCCTGAAATGAAGAAAAAATTTGCTGAATATAAGCAGCTTGATTTACCAAAAATCAACAAGGAAATCCTGGAATACTGGAGAGAGAATAACACGTTTGAAAAAAGTATATCCATTCGCAACGGAGCACCTGACTTTGTCTTCTACGAAGGGCCGCCTTCTGCAAATGGCAAGCCGGGTATTCATCATGTAATCGCCAGAACCATTAAAGATATTTATTGTCGCTACAAGACAATGAAAGGCTTTCGTGTAAAACGGAAAGCAGGATGGGATACCCATGGGTTACCTGTTGAATTGGGAGTGGAAAAAGCATTGGGAATAACAAAAGACGACATTGGGAAAACCATTAGTATTGAAGATTATAACAAACGATGCCGCGAAGATGTAATGAAATATACCGATATCTGGGTTGACCTCACAGATAAAATGGGATACTGGACTGATATGGATGATCCCTATATCACTTATGATAACCGGTATATTGAAACTGTCTGGTACTTGCTAAAAGAATTATATAAAAAAGGATTGTTATATAAAGATTACACTATTCAACCCTATTCACCCGGGGCAGGAACGGGCTTAAGTACCCACGAACTTAATCAACCCGGGTGTTACAGAGATGTAAAAGATACCACAGTAGTGGCTCAATTTAAAGCAATTCACAATTCACAAAGTGATTTTTTATTTAATAATACAGATTTTCCGGGAACGGCTGAGTGCAGCGGTGTTTTTTTCCTGGCATGGACAACCACTCCCTGGACTCTGCCCTCTAATACCGCACTTGCAATCGGGGAAGACATTACATATATCAGTGTAAAGACATATAACCAATATACCGGTTCTCCTATTAAAGTAGTTTTAGCAAAAGAATTACTTTATAAATTCTTTAATAAAAAGAATGAGTCGCTATCGTTAGAAGACTATAAAACAGGCGATAAAAAAATACCCTTTGAGATAACTGAAGAATTTACCGGGGAAAGTCTAGCAGGTATTCAGTATGAACAATTGCTTCCATATCATCAGCCCACAGACGGGGATGCATTTAAGGTTCTTTTGGGTGATTTTATTTCAACAGAAGAGGGGACAGGTATTGTACATCTTGCTCCCAGCTTTGGAGCAGATGACTTTAGGGTAAGCCGTAAACACGGAATAGGCTCTCTCACCTTAGTAGATAAAAACGGGAAATTTGTAGAGGGTATGGATGAGTTTTCCGGCAGATATGTAAAAAATGAATTTGACCCGGAATATTCTGCTGATAAAGACCCTGTAGATGTGGACATAGCAATGAAACTGAAAAAAGAAAATAAGGCGTTTAAGATAGAAAAATATTTACATACCTACCCTCATTGCTGGCGGACAGACAAACCGGTTTTATATTATCCTCTGGACTCCTGGTTCATCAAAACCACAGCGGTAAAAGACCGGCTCATGGAATTGAATAAAACCATCAATTGGAAACCGGAATCTACCGGGACAGGCAGGTTTGGAAAATGGCTGGAGAACCTGATGGACTGGAACCTTTCAAGATCCAGATACTGGGGAACGCCATTGCCGATATGGTCTACAGAAGATGGAAAAGAGCATAAATGTATCGGATCCGTTCAGGAATTAAGAGATGAGATCATTAAATCCATTCAGGCAGGTATCATGAATGAAAATCCACTTGATGATTTTGAAGTGGATAACCATTCCGAAACCAACTACCAACAATTCGACCTCCATCGGCCTTATGTTGACAATATTACGTTGGTGTCGGAAAGTGGACAGCCGATGCACAGAGAGCCTGATTTAATTGACGTATGGTTTGACTCTGGAGCAATGCCTTATGCGCAACTGCATTATCCTTTTGAAAACAAAGAACAGTTTGAGCATCGGTTCCCGGCAGACTTTATTGCAGAAGGAGTAGACCAAACCCGGGGCTGGTTTTTTACATTGCATGCCATAGCCGGAATGTTATTTGATAATGTTGCCTATAAAAATATCGTATCAAATGGTTTGGTGTTGGATAAAGAAGGAGTAAAAATGACCAAACGACTCGGAAATGTCATTGATCCTTTTGATACGATCGAAAAACACGGATCTGACACCGTAAGATGGTATATGATGACCAATGCACAACCCTGGGACAACATTAAATTTAACATGGATGGAGTGCAGGAACTGCAACGAAAATTTTTCGGTACATTATATAACACCTTTTCGTTTTTTGCTTTATATGCCAATGTTGACGGATTTCGGTTTGAAGAAAAGGAAATGCCGGTTAGTGAACGGCCGGAAATTGACCGTTGGATCATTTCATTACTGCATTCACTGATCAAAGAAGTAACAGAATATTATGATGATTATGAAGCAACACGAGCCGGAAGAAGTATTCAGTATTTTGTCACTGAAAATCTGAGTAACTGGTATGTAAGACTCAACAGAAAGCGTTTTTGGGGTGGCCAATATAATGATGACAAAATTGCAGCGTATCAGACTTTATATACCTGCCTTGAAAACATCGCGTTACTATCTGCTCCTATTGCACCGTTTTATTCAGAAAAAATATTTTTTGACCTGAATAATATTACCGGCAAACTAAATTCAGAATCCGTTCATCTGGCCGATTTTCCGGTTTTTGATGAAAAATTTATCAACAAAGAACTGGAAGAACAAATGGATATTGCACAAAAAATATCATCTATGGTCTTAAGCCTCCGAAGAAAAGTAAACCTGAAGGTTCGCCAGCCATTAAACAAAATTTTGATTCCTGTACCTGACGAAGATTTTAAAAATAAAATTGAAGCAGTAAAACCCCTCATATTGAATGAAGTAAATATTAAAAACATTGAATATGTATTTGATACAACAGGCATTATTACAAAAAAAATAAAAGCAAACTTTAAACAATTGGGCCCGAAATATGGTAAGCTGGTGAAACAAATATCCAATGCATTAAACCAGTTTTCACAGGAAGACATTGCAGCTTTAGAACAAAATGGTGTCTATACAATGGAAGTAGAAGGAAACAAGGTGGAAATTACACCGGATGAAGTGGAAATTATATCAGAAGATATTCCGGGGTGGCTTGTTACAAATGAAGGAAATCTGACCATTGCCCTTGATATAAATATTACAGATGACTTGAAATATGAAGGAATAGCAAGAGAATTGGTGAACAGGATTCAAAATATCCGGAAAGATCACCAATTTGATGTGACAGATAAAGTGGAAATTGAAATACAACAACAGCCTGAGGTTGAAATGGCAGTCAATAAGCATAAAGATTACATAAGCGCCCAAACTTTATCCGATTCTATTAAATTAGTTGATGAATTAAAAGAAAATAATACTAATTTTGTGCAATTGGATGAAAATATTCAAACCAATATTAAGGTTTCAAAACTTTAATTTAATTTAAATTATAATTCTATGGCAGAAAACGAAAAAAACAGATATTCAGATCAGGAATTGGCTGAATTCAAAGAGATCATACTCAAAAAATTAGACAATGCAAAAAATGATTATGAAGAATTAAAAAATGCGGTAAATCATAGCGAAAGCAATGATATAAATGATACCGCACCAACATTTAAAGTGTTGGAAGAAGGAGCGGCAACATTAAGTAAAGAAGAAGCCGGAAAACTGGCACAGCGTCAGCTAAAATTTATCCAGCACCTGGAAGCAGCATTGATACGTATCGAAAATAAAACATACGGAATATGCCGTGAAACAGGAAAGTTGATCAATAAAGACAGGTTGCGTGCAGTGCCACATGCAACATTAAGCATAGAAGCAAAACAAAATAGAAAATAAAACCATACGTTTTATATCATTTAAAGAGAATCTTTAATAAGAGGAATAAATGAACCGCTGTAAATTAGCTATACTTTTCATTGGACTCATTCTGCTGGCAGACCAGATTGTAAAGGTGTACATTAAAACCAATATGATGCTGGGCGAAGAATTCAGTGTATTAGGCAATTGGTTTATAATTCATTTTACCGAAAATAACGGAATGGCCTTTGGGTTTGAATTTGGAGGAAAAGCAGGAAAAGTAGCTTTAAGTATTTTCAGAATCGTTGCAATTACCGGGATCGGATGGTATCTTGCCCATTTAATCAAGCATCGTGAAGCAAAAGGTTTAATAATCAGTGTTTCGCTTATATTTGCAGGAGCTATGGGAAACATAATAGACAGTGCATTTTATGGAATTATATTTACTGACAGTCATCACCAGGTAGCTGTGATTAACCCGTCTGAAAGCTATTCATCGTTTCTACATGGGAAAGTGGTTGATATGTTGTATTTTCCTGTCTTTAAAGGATATCTGCCCAGCTGGATTCCTGTTTGGGGCGATAAATATTTTGTCTTTTTCAGGCCCGTTTTTAATATTGCCGATACTGCTATTACAACAGGCGTATTAATGATTCTGGTATTTCAAAAAAGATATTTCAAAAAACATTGATTATTTTTTTATAAAACATTGAAAAAATAAAAAAATATCTATATTTTTGCACTCACAAAATAAAATTATATTTAAATAAAATGGCTAATATCCAATCAGCAAAGAAGAGAGTAAGACAAAGCCTTAAACGAAAGGTTCATAATAATTACTATGCTAAATCTACACGGACAGCTGTAAAAAAACTCAGAAATACAGAAAAAAAAGAAGAAGCTTTGGAAATGTATCCTAAAGTGTCTTCTATGCTCGATAAATTAGCAAAAAAGAATCTTATTCATAAAAATAAAGCAAGTAATTTGAAATCCAAGTTATATAAGCACGTCAGTAGCTTATCATAATAATTCTTTCATTTTTATTTCTCCCCTCTTTCCTCCAGCTTACATTATTTAAAGAGGGGAGTTTTTTTATCCATCCATTCACGTTTTTCTGTCATTATATAAATATCTTTTTTTTATTCTAAACACTCACCATTAATCATTTAGGTACTACCCTTATTTTAGTGGTTAAATATTTTTACAGGATATAAAATACTGTTTAAATACTATACTGTTTAAATATAGTTGTAAATGTGGTTGAAA
>CAZJWE010000065.1:0-17232 GCA_964549265.1 uncultured Bacteroidales bacterium
GATTTTGAGCATACAAAGCATCTCCCATAGAAGCAACAAATTTATAGTCGCCATTTGGTACGTCTATACGGAATTTTATATCGCCAGGACCAGCTTTAACTGCTATATTTTGGTCATATAACTCTTCACCACAGGGACAACTATTCCTGTCATTTGGACTGCCATCAATTTTATCAGTGTCGGTATATCCATATCCTTGTGATTCGGTATAATCCGGAACATCACCATTTGATTCCTGAACAATCTTTATGTAGTCTGTCCCGGTTTCATTCGGAGTTTCTCTCGTGTAATCAGTTGCACCAAAAGCAAATGCTTTGTATAATGCAACACCTGATCCTCCTGTACTGCCATTGGTGACTGCCGTATCGGTTAAATCCACTGAAGGGCATGCAGGGTCAGGGTCGGTAATGATCAGTGTTGGTTGTTCTATAACCGTTACATTGACAGTATCTTCAGCTGTACATCCGTCAATATCTGTAATGGTTACGATATAATTTCCGTTATGAGCAGTGGTTGCAGAACCAATGGTTGGATTTCGGATGGATGATGATCCTCCATTGGGGAAATCCCATGACCAGGTATCTGCATCCCCTCCATTTTCGTCTAAATTTATGTTATCACCTTCACAAACAGTATCTGTTGTCGTTGTAGCATTTGCTGTTGGAGTGTTTATGGTTACTGTATATGTAGCAGAATCTTTACATCCATTGTTATCTTCTACCACTACTTTATATGTTCCTGCTGTCAGGCCGGTTTGACTGCCCTTGTCATCATTATCTGTGCCTGAGCCTCCGTTTAATGCGGTCCATGTATAAGAATAAGGTGATGTACCGTGGTCTACGGTCACATCTATTTCTCCATCGCTGCCATCATAGCAATTCACATCTGTGACGGTTGTGTCGGTGATAAGGCTGTCGGGGCAACAAATAACTTGTACATTTACAGGTTCAATATCTTCGCAAGGCCCGTCACCTAATTTGATATAATATGTACCACTAGACATTATACTATCGGGCTTGCTGAGTTCTGTGGTAGCGTCATTTTCCAAATATGTCAATTTTGGAATACCTCCTTTATTCAATGATGTGTCTCCAATAGCTATAAGCCTGATATATATAGTATCAACTGCATCACTTTTAAAAATAAGTTTATTTATTATACTTTTATCCACATTCCACGCGCCTGAAACATCCAATAAAAAAGACTGCCAGCTTGTTGTCAAATCAGCTGTGAACCCTTGGGAAAACTGACCATTAACATCTCCCAGACTTGTGTGCAGAGCAATATCCGAGGTTGCTTTTGCTTCAATATATAAAAGGGGATTCGCTGAAATATCAATTGATGCACTATCAAGAAATAAATTGGCGTCTGCCTCTTCTGTTATTTTCACCATTTGATTGCCCTGGATTATGTCTCCAGGCCACCAAGTTTCTTTCATCCAATGAAAAACATCATCCGGATAACCTCCAGCAGTATCTTTGCTATGATCTCTACTTTTAAAGTAATCAATAAAAGAGGTATCACTGTATTCATACCATACGGATGTCAGTCCTGTGCTTCCCTTTATTACATCGGGGTTGGTCAGATCAACAGGACATCCGGGGTCCGGGTCATTGACAACTAAATTTGCCAATGAATCTGAATAAATGATAAGTGAGATTTTGTGGGAATCGCTTACACATAATGATTTCTCAGAAATAGCCTGAGTCACCCAAAATGAATACGTGCCGGGGTATTCTTTTCCTGTAGAATAAACGTTAGATGATCCCTTTTGCACTTCAGAAATAATATTCAAAATTGAGTCATTATACCAACGAAAATAAGGATTGGTTTCTGAGCTGGTTGCGGTTAAATCAGGTACTGATTCTCCAAGGCAAATTTCCTCATCATCTCCCCCAGGCGCTGCCGGTTTTGTATCTACATGAATAAACAATGTATCTTTTTTGGGTTCTACCTGGCAAGGATTATATATGTTTACAATATATTTATAATCACCTTCAGCATCAACTGTAATTGTAGGGTTATAAATATCTGTTTCAGATAAAAAGCTAAGTGCTGTGGGGGTACCTGTCCATTCATATCTAAGACCTCCAAACGCAATTAATTGGTATTCTTGCCCCACGCATATTTCAACCGAATCTTCAGTGAAGCCCTCTACCATTGCGTCAACATCAAAATTGTTGAACCCGGCGAGATATCCAAACTTGGATGTACTTGGTGTTCCCTGCAAATATCCTAAATGGAAAACAGCTGAGTCATTAATAATTTTGACTGCATCATCAAATTTCACTTCATTTGTATCAATTGGGATGTTTGCCTGAAGCCATGTTGAATTAGCAGTTATTACAGGACTAAAATCAGATCCCTGAATAGCGCCTGGAGATTCTATACCATTTATAAATAATTTAAATTCATTTTCCGGATTTGATGGAGCATCCTGTACTAGTATATTCATAAATAGTTTTTCTTTTCCATTGTTTTCATAGGTCCAGGGATATGAACGGGTAAATCCTACTTGTTTCGAACCCGTACATTCATCTATAGGAGGCAAAATAGCCGCTCCCAATTCATCTATACCACTTGTTTGATATACATATACATTGGTATCAGCATTAACATATATATATTCTTCAGCTGTTGCATCAAAACAAAAACTGGTACTCTCACCTGCATTAATGTCAACTCCACTCGCGCCGTTAAATTCAATGTGCGTGCCATCATAAATAGCCATAACAAAGACACATTCAAAACTTTCTACTTCATCTCCCGGTTTGGAAACCTGCATGGCAATATACTCTTTCCCTGTTTGGTCTACAGGTACTGTTTGGTCTGTTAACATATCCGGTTTTCTTTCTCCGGTAGTACCACCCACTTTTTGTTGCTGACTATCATTGCTAAGAGTCACTGCAATATCTTTATCGGAAGTAATGTGTGAACCGTATAATGTTATCATGTCTCCATCGGAGGGTGATACAATTTGAGCAGAATATGTTTGGCCTCTGTTTAACGTGACATTAAAAGGCGTCCCTGCCGCATGGCCAACAATAGCCGTGTTTGGAGTAATTGTTACCTCTGTATTATCTTCTGTTGCAACAATCTCAAATGATTGTATTGGCTGAGGATCGTAATTATATTCATTCCCGTATTCCCAGTCACTTTGCTGGGAAACATAAAACTCATTACCAAGGCCAAAGCGGCCTTTCAATGTTATTATTTCTGAGTTAGCAGCAAACCAACCCGAAGTATCAACAAACTGGCTACCATATGCCAAAACACCGTCAATTTCATAATATGCATTTACAGGGACGGACGACTCCACGAATAAACCTTTATTTTCCGGTGAATCGGCAACATCGTTTTCTATATCGTCTATAAAAGAAGTTAAGTCATATTTTTTTACAGAGTTTGCCGGAACATTGAATACAATTGGAGTAAATCCAGCATTAGCAGGCTGGCTAATGGTTATATTTGCTGCAAAGTCTAACGTTGTAATCACAATTCCAATGGGTCTGTCAGCATGGTCACTGGTCATCTCAGGCGCAGCAAGCCAAAATTCTGTATCTGTTTGAGAAAAAACAGATGTGAATGACAAGAACAAAAAGATTGATATTAATATGTGTTTTATTGTTTTCATAATTCAATATTTTGATAAAACAATTTAGGAGAATATATACAAATGTATCATCTGTTTGTGCAGATAAAAAAACATGAGGAACTGCCCTTGACGTTACGAACCATACAGTTCCTGGTGTCAAAAAAAAGTTCATCCTGTCAAAAGAAAAATAAAGGGTTTTGAGAAAGCGATGAAATAGTGATATAGGATTCAGGAAGCAAAGGTCCGAGAGTGGAGTGCTTAGATAAAATAAAATCCACCATCAGCATCACCGAAATATCCATTATTCTAAACAACGATTGATTTGAAAAAAACAACAATTTTGGATTTTGTTTTTTGAACTTTGGATTTTTCAGTGATTCCTGAAAATCCAATTTGTTAAATTTATCAACCACTTCTTAGAATAGAGCCAAAGGGTTTTAAACTTTCTCCAACGTAAAACAACTTCATTACGGGAAAGAATTATTATTTTGAGAATTTTATTTATCGTGGCAGCAGAAATAAACTGAACTTTGGAAAAGTAGTTACATAAGTAGAACAAGCACTTTACTTTATGCACAGGCACAATATAGTAGCGGTAATAAATCAAAAAAATAAAAATTTTCATGAAATAATTTTGACAATGTAAAAAAATACCATATATTTGCAAAAGGTAACAAAGGATAACAAGAGAACACAAAGGGTCACAATCTACTTGTAATCCGTATAACACTTTAAAATGGATAAAATACAATACATCAATAAACATCTGGAAAAACTTGAAGGAAAATTTTTCCTTAAGTCAGAAGCATTTGCTGATGCCATCATTTCAGGGATCAGGGAGAGGGAAATAAAAAAAGGGGATGTATTGCCTCCAATAAATAAAGCAGTTGAGGAGATAAACCTTTCGCGTAAATCCATTTATACGGGTTATAATATATTAAAAGAACGCGGCATTGTTGGCACAAGAGAACGTGTTGGATATTACATTGCTTCGGAAAGCATTGACCAAAAAATCCGGATTCTGCTTATTATGCTTTTCCTTAGTCCTTATCTCCGGACATTATATAATGCGATGAGTTCAAAACTTGAAGGAAAAGCCATGATCGAACTGACATCTCACTATGCGAATCCAAAGGTTCTTTCAATGATTTTGAATGATAACATTGCTCATTATGATAAAATTGTTGTTTCAGGGTTCACACATCCCGGTTTTAAAAAGGCGATTCAAAACATCCCACCGGAAAAATTAATCTTATTCTCGCGTAGTGGAGGGTATAAAGATGCTCAAAATTATTATTTGCAGGATTTTTACAAAGGCACTTATCAAGCGCTCAACGATGGTAGTGATGCCTTAAAAAAATATAAAAATTTTTATTTGATCTATGATACACGTGACAAAAACTTTCCAAGCGGAATTATACAGGCATCTAAAGATATATGTAAGCTACACGGGTTAACATTTCGTCATGTAAACAATGTTGAAGCCATTGATGAGATGGAAGGTTCTTTATTTTTTGCTATAAATGACGATGAACTTGTGGATATCCTTGAACTTATTGAAAGAAAAAATATGGTTCTTGGAAACGATTCGGGGATTATTTCGTACAATGAAACGTCTGTTAAACGAGTGATAAGACAAGGAATCACTACTATTTCTGTTGATTTTGCCAAAATGGGAGAAATGATAGCTGATTCTATTTTATCTTCTAAAAACAACCAGGTTTATCTGGAAACAAATATGATTAAACGTGCTTCAATTTAAAAAATAAATAATTATGTATGGATTAACTATTGGTGATATTGTTGCAATTGTTTTGTATTTTCTTGTTTTGATGGGAATGGGGTACTATTCGGCAATGCGGGTAAAGAATCAGGAGGACTATTTTCTTGGAGGCCGCAGGTTTGGAAAATTAGTTCAGATATTTGCAGCTTTTGGTCAGGCTACCTCTGTTGAAAATGCCGTTGGGATGACGGTTGTTGTATTCAGGAACGGATTAGCCGGTGTTTTGCAAGCTATCTCAGGCATTTTTTATATGCCACTTTTTTGGATCACCTCAATATGGTACCGGCGGCTCAGAACCATTACCCTGGGTGATTTTTTTGAAGAACGGTTTAACTCAAAAGGCATAGCAGCTTTTTATGCAGGGGTGAGTGCATTTTTTTTCATGCTGATTATCGGCCTTGGGTTTATGGCCATGACCAAAACCGTAATTGCTATTGCAGAAAAACCTGTTTCAGAATTAACTGTTGAAGAAAAAGTTGAACGCAAGCAAGCATTAGAATTAGATAAGCTGGAGAGCACAGACATACGGCTTTTAACAGCAGCAGATAAAGCAAGATTGAAAGAATTGAGATTGATTGATCCTCAAAAAGATTTCTCATATTTCAATGAATATTTACTCATGTGGATTGTACTCGTTATTGTTATATTATATGCAGGATTCGGAGGCCTTGAAGCTGCGTTTCTAAGTGATACGATGCAGGGCATACTAATTTTGCTCTTATCCATATTGATGGTTCCGTTTGCATATATAAAAATCGGAGAAGTGTTCAACACCGAAGGGGGTAGTGGAGTTATTGCAGCGGCCCGGTCTACATTGCCGGAGTCAGCATTTGAAATATGGGGCTCTCCACAGCTTACCGATTTCACCTGGTATTATCTGGTGGTACTCACCATTGTCATATTCATTAATATTTGTACTCAGGCAAACCAGTTGGTCGCATGTGGATCGGCAAAAGATGATTATACGGCGCGTTTTGGTTTTACATCAGGGATATTTCTGAAGCGAATTGCCAGTTTATTGTGGGGAACAACAGCCATTTTATTAATAATTTTATATAGCGACCTCATATCAAACCCGGACTACTTATGGGGAAAAGCCACCAGAGATTTGCTCGGCCCTCTTAATATGGGTTTAGTGGGTCTAATGATAGCCTGTTTACTGTCTGCTCTCATGTCGACTGCAGAAGCATTAATGCTTACATCTTCCAGTCTTTTAACCCATAATCTCGTCCGGCCGCTTTTCCCTAACAAATCTGAAAAAACATACTTAAGGATAGGGAAGTTAAACGGAATATTTATTATGTTGGGAGCCATTTTTTGTGCTATGTGGTTTGATAATATTTTCCAATTGCTTAAAATTTTATGGGAGTTTAATATTATTGTAGCTGCCGGTTTTTGGCTGGGCATGAAATGGAGGAGAGCAAACCGGAAAGCGGCATGGGCGTCGGCCATCAGTACAGCAGTTATATTCTTTGTATTACAATTACTCATTCCTTTAATCCCTGGTGTAAAAACAAATGAGTATCTAACAAAAACAATTGAATCAAGAGAGATTATAGTTAAATACAAGGCCAGGGAAGTTGATGTTGAAAACCGTCAAAAAGAAATTGAACTATGGGAAAAATTAAACGAGAAAGGCATTATAGAAACCGAGAAACCGTATCCTCTAAAAGAAGGAAAAGAATTCGAGAAAAAAACCATCACCAAAAGAAAGTCTATCTTTTGGTCAAACGGCCTTAAATATAGTGATAACGGAGAAGTTTACGGAACAGGTTTGCTCTCTTTAGAATTGCTGGCATTGGATGCTTTAGGCTTTAATCTATCTAAAAATGATTATGCAATGAATGAAACATTAAGGCTGTTGGCCCGTTCAATTTGGCCATTTTTAATACTTCTTTTAGTAGGATCGTTTACCAGAAAAGAGCCTAAAGAAATGCTTGACCGCTTTTATGTAAAGATGAAAACTCCTTCAGTTGCCGACAAGGATGAAGATGAAAGACAAATGCAACTTTCTTATGAAAACCCGCAACGGTTTAATTATAAAAAAATGTTTCCTAAGTCAAATTGGGAATTTGAAAAAATTGAAAAAATTGATCTCAAAGGCCTCCTGTATTTTTCTTTAGGTGCAGCTTTAATATATAGCATATTATACTTTATATCATTTCTTGGAAAATAAAAAATAAATCTTATGATTAAAAAATATTTAGACGACCTGGAAAGCAGGATCAATGCGGAAGAAGAAGACCGGTTGATCAGGCATTGGGATGCGTTCATCCATAATAAAATAGAAGAAGACCTTTTTATTCCGCGCCGTGATTACACTGCACCGGAAACAATAGAATTCCCTCAAATTTTGGGAAACAAAGCGATGGAAGACATGGATTTAATGGTGATCCGGGAGTTGAAAGGATGTTCGAATTTACTAATGAACAATTTTGGGAATGTTTTGAATGTCCGCGCTAATTATAGTGTTGGGATATTTCCTTCTCTTTTTGGTGCAGAAATTTTTTATTCTGACGACTCGCTCAATCTCATGCCCATAACCAGACATTTGCCCACTGAGGAGCTTAATAAAATCGTAGACAAAGGGGTCCCTGATTTAAACTCGGGCTTGGTTGCGAACACATTCGAATTCGGTCATTATTTCATGGATTTAATAAAGGAATACCCTAAAATAAAAAAATACGTTCATCATTACCACCCTGATTTACAAGGTCCCATGGATATAGTGGAATTGCTTTGGGGGACGGAGATCTTTACTGATATAATTTTACAGCCTGATAAGGTTGTTGATTTATTACAGCTGGTGACAGAAACCTATATTAAATTATTAAAAAAATGGTACAAGGAATTTCCTCCTTATTATGAAGATATGTCGGTTCACTGGGGATTAATACAGCCCGGCCATGTCATGATAAGAGACGACTCTGCCACTAATTTTTCACCTGACCAGGTAAATGAATTTATTTTACCCTATGATCAAATGATATTGAATGAGTTTGATGGCGGAACCATTCATTATTGCGGAAGAGGCTCTCATTTCATCCACGACATGTGTAACCTTGATAAAATGTATGCAATACAATTATCGCAACCCGATTACAACGACATGAATGTGATTTTTGATAATACGGTGGATAAACAAATAAAATTACTTGGCTTAAGAGAAGATGGTGTAGAACAGGCTAAAAAAGAAGGGCGTCCGCTCAAAGGGCAGGTGCATACAGGTAGTTTTATTTTTCATAGTACCAGTTCCAAAAAACAATAATTTTTTCACAGATTCAACCACACAAATTCATGAATAAGTATTCATCTTTAGGTTTGATGATTCTGAAATTCTAAAAAAATTTAGGTACTACTGCAATTTTTGTAAAAAATAGTATTTGTTTTAGAATTCAGAATTCAGAAGACAGAATTTAGAAAACAAAAATAACATATTACAATGGATAACAAAAATAAATTAAAAGACGCAACAACTTATATGTCAAATCTTCAAAACCCATTGGGCAGAAAAAAAACAACGTTAAACGGGAAATGGCATTACATTATTGATTTGTATGAAACCGGTTATTGGAATTACAGGGGTTTTCCAAAAGAAGAAATGGAAAATCCACCTTTGTCTGATGCCTATTTTTTAAATGCCAAACCCCAAAATGATACTGATCGTATTGAATTCGATTTTGACTCTTCTCCAACGATGAACATTCCCGGCGACTGGAATTCGCAGATGGAAAAATTATATTATTATGAAGGGTCCATATGGTTCAAAAAGTCGTTTGATTATAAAAAATCATCGAACAATAATCGGTTATTTGTTCACTTTGGTGCAGCAAATTACAGAACAGATGTATATGTAAACAGCAAAAAGGTTGGTTTTCATGAGGGCGGATTTACTCCTTTCTATTTTGAAATTACCGATCATGTAAATGAAAAGGATAATTTTATCATTGTAAGGGTTGATGCAAGGAGAAAAAAGACCAATGTTCCGGCCTTAAATGCTGACTGGTGGAATTATGGCGGAATAACAAGAGATGTAGATATTATAGAAACACCTTCAAATTTTATTGAAGATTATAAAATCCAATTAAAAAAAGGAGATCGTAATGGTATTGCCGGATTTATAAAGCTAAACGGAAACAATGTAAACGAAAAGGAAATAAAACTTTCGATTCCGGAACTGGACATTCATGAAAACTATAAGGTTAAGAATGATGGAATTGTTGATTTTGAAATTCAAAACAATGAAATCGAATATTGGTGTCCTGAGAACCCAAAATTATATGATGTTGAGCTCATCAATGGCGATGAAATTATTCAGGACAAGATAGGATTTCGGACCATTGAAGTAAAAGGGACAGAGATTTTATTGAACGGGAAGCCTCAATTTCTAAGAGGCATCAGTATCCATGAAGAAAATCCTATGAGGGCCAACCGCAATTACTGTAAAGAAGATGCACAAATGATGCTGAATTGGGCAAAAGAACTCGGATGCAACTTTGTCCGCCTGGCTCACTACCCGCACAATGAATATATGGTACGCCTGGCCGAAGAAATGGGTTTTATGATATGGGACGAAGATCCGGTTTACTGGAATATCTTATTTAATAACCAGTCGACCTACGAAAGGGCGGTTGAAATGATGAAAGAGTTGATCAACAGGGACAAAAACCGGGCAGGTGTTATTATATGGTCAATGGCGAATGAAACCCCGGTTGGTGAAGAACGAAATAAATTTTTAATTGACCTTGTAAATACTGCCAAATCAATTGATGACACGAGGCTTGTAAGCTCTGCTTTAGAAGTGTCTTTAGTTGAAGGGAAGCCAAACCATTATACTATTGACGACCCAATGGCAGAGGTCATGGACATTGTAAGTTTCAATCAATACATCGGATGGTATGACGGCACGCATGAAAAATGTGCTGAGCTAACCTGGGATATTAAACAGGATAAACCTGTTTTTATCTCCGAATGTGGTGGTGGCGCTTTGAGTGGATATTTTGTTGACAGCAATACAAGATGGTCTGAAGAATACCAGGAAAAATTATATAAAGAAATGGTTAAAATGCTTGAAAAAATTCCTCAATTCAGAGGCATGTCTCCCTGGATACTGGCAGATTTTCGGTCACCCAAAAGAAATTTAATCAACATACAGGACGGGTGGAACAGAAAAGGAGTGGTTGCAGAGAATGGCAATAAGAAAAAGGCCTTTTACGTTTTAAAAAAATATTATAATTCAAAAAATAAATAATGAATATTAACTTACTGAATAAATCCCTTAAAAAGAGTTGCTTTTTGATCCTGTTTGGCGCATCAGTCATAACCGGCAATGCCAGCGATTATTATTTTTCGAATGATGGGAATGATCATGCAGACGGTTTAACCCCCAAAACCAGTTTTCAATCCATTGATAAATTAAATGGTCTTCAATTGAATCCTGGCGACAGAGTGTATTTTAAATCGGGTGACAGGTTTACAGGCACCATTCATTTAAAATACTCCGGAAAAATCAGTAATCCGATTGTATTTACTACATACGGCGGAGATAAAAAGGCTATTCTTTCGGGATCAAAACATATTACCGGCATCAAAAGCCTGGGCAATAACATGTATGCAGCTCCCTGCAAATATGAAACAGAATATTTTTTTCTTGATGGAAAATTATTGACTATTGCCCGCGAACCCAACAAAGGATTTTTCACCATGGATGGCGGCGGGAAAGATCACCTGATTGATGCAGGTCTGAAACTTAAGAAAGAAGATGTAATTGGGGCTAATGTGAGGATCCGTACCACAAACTGGAGTTACGAATACAGGAAGGCAATTGATTTTAACAAATCCAGAATCGTTTTCGATTCTATGCTTTACAATACTTCGTTCAATAATTATATTTGTAAAAAAGGATTTGGATATTATCTGGATAACAAAAAAGCTTTTCTTGATGCTGACAATGAAAGTTACCGGTCTGATAAGGAAAAAAAAGTGCATTTCATCTCATCCGATTATAAAAAAAAATCGCGGTTGCAGGGAAGTATAATAGAAAACGGAATTATAATTGAAACCGGAATTTCCAATATCCTTATTGATGGCATTGCATTGGACGGGTTTCTTGAATATGGAATTCATGCCATAGGGAATAACAAAAACATTGAGGTTACCAATTGTGATGTGTTCAATATTATAAAAACCGGGATTTCCGGTGAACGTGGATGCGACAGCATTATACTAACTAACAATAGGTTTCACGACATATACGGCACTGCCATACGTTTAAAAGCGCCTGGCTATAGTATCATTGAAAACAATAAGATCAAACGAATCGGCCTCATTGCCGGGTATGGCATTGATGGCAATAATGGAGCCATTGGAATATCCGTTGAAAATTTTGAAATATTAGGCCTCCCACCCCATGAGTTGTCAAACAATAATAAAATTCGAAATAACCTGGTAGATAGTACCGGCTATATGTCTGTAAGAATGGACGGATTTAACAATGTGTTTGAAAAGAACATTGTTAAAAACGGACTATTGACTATGAATGACGGGGGATTGCTTCATACTTACGGTGCTGATTCAAGTTCTGGTACAAATTTGATGTATACTTACAACAATGTTATCAGGGATAATATTTTCATAAATTGCTATGGAAATACCGAGAGCTCAAGCAATGATCATAAAATAAACAATGGCATTTATCTTGATGCACGAAGCAACAAATTTACAATTGAGAACAATGTTGTAATAAACTGTGGAAGCGGGATACTTTTAAATGACAAAACCAGGGATTGTAAAGTGATTAACAATGTTTCATATGGCAATCATAACGAAGCTTTAACCATTGTCCAGTCAGATAAGTTCGACAGCCTGAATCATCGAATTACCAACAATGTATTTTTCAACACACAAAACCGAAAATCTACCCTTTCACTCGTTAACAACAGAGGAACTTACATTGAGCCGGGGTATATAGACAGCAATGTTTACGCCAGTCCGAATGAAATGTTCCATGTTAAACGGATCATTGTAAAAAGAAAGGAATGGAAAAACACCAGGGAATATACACTGGATGGATGGAAAGAAGAATTTGGACAGGATAAACATTCGATGTATTGGTCAACTGAAAAAGATGGAAAAGAATTCCCGAAAAGCAAAATTTTCATTAACGAGTCGGATCAACCCCAAACGATTGAATTAAATCCTGATTTTGAATATGTTGATATCAATGGAGATTATATTTCTGAAAACATAGAATTGCAAGCACGGGGTGCTAAAATAGTGATGTATCGGGTTCGGTGAAGTATAGAAGTTGGAAGTTAGAAGTTGGAAGTTAGAATAAGCTTTTGAAAGAGAATACTATGTCTGCGGGCTTAGGCGTCTGTACAAAGCGAATGGGCATGAATTGTAATAGTTAGGACTTGATCTGACAGTTGGGCATTTTTTGGGGCTGTCTCAAAAAGTAAATCCTAAAATGAAATAGTTTTGCTGTTCACTATCTCCCTATTAGTACATATAAATTAACTTCGTTTTATATTTGAGGGGGTTATTCCATAGTGGTTTTTAAATGCTCTTGAAAAACTTGTTATTTCTTTAAAACCAACGACATAAGCAACTTCAGAGATTGTGGTATCGGATTCTGTTTTCAATAAGTGCATGGCTTTTTTTAGTCTGCATAATTTAATAAACTCACTTGCGGATATTCCAAGAATAGCTTTTAGCTTCCTGGTAAGGTGTGTGCGGCTCATTCCAATGTTTTTTGATAATTCTGTTACAGAATAATCTTCCTGATGCATATTGGCATAGACATCTTCTTTCACTTTATTGATGAATGTCTCATTGTATGATTCTGTTTGTCCTTCTATTTTTTGGTTATCAGTACCCCCGTCGTCAAAAACATATCGTTTTCTAAAATATTCCTGTAACGTGTCCCTGTTTTTCAACAGGTTGTTGATTCTTGCCTTTAAGATGGTGCTATTAAATGGTTTCAAAATATAATCATCAGCACCGGTGGTATATCCTTCAAGCCTACTTTGATCTGCTGTTTTGGCAGTTAACAAAATAAAGGGGATATGGTTTGTTTTTTCATCACGTTTTATCGCGTCGCAAAAAGCCAGGCCATCGCCTCCCTGCATCATAATATCGGAAACAATAATATCAGGTAAATAGTCGTGTGCTTTCCGGATTCCTTCCTGACCATTTTTCGCCTGAATAACTTCAAAATCTTTATCAAAAATGGACGTGATGAATGCCCTCATTTCATCATCATCTTCTGCAACGAGCAGAATCAGCTTATCTGTTACCTGTTTTATGTTTAATTCTTCTGTATTTTCATTCTTTTGTTCATCTTTTTCAATTGGTATATATGGACTATGTTTTGTAACATATTCTTGTCTTGCATTATCATTGTAATTAATTTCTTCTGCAATTGGAACAGGCAGATATACAATAAAACTTGTGTTATCTGACTCATTTTCCACAGTGATAGCTCCATTTAAGACGGTTACCAATTCTTTCGTTAACGTCAATCCTATCCCAGTTCCTTTATAATCTTTCTCTTTAAACTGATCGGTTTGATAGTATCTGTCAAATATTTTCTCTATCTCATGTTTGGCTATTTGTTTTCCTGTATTGGATACCTTAAAATAAAGCCAGGCACGCGACTGCTCCTTTTTAATAATACTTTTCGGCAAATTTTCCTGCAGACGTGTATCAAAAATAAAATCAATGATTCCATTGACTTTTGTATGTTTAAATGCATTAGATAAGAGGTTGAATAAAATGGTTTCCAGCTTATATGCATCAAAATAACAGGGAAATGTTTCGAACTGACTTGAAAACGTGTATTGAATGGCTTTGGAATGAGACACAAAATAAAAAGAATTATATATATTTTTTAAAAAAGGAATGATATCATCAAATTGGTATTGGGGGTTTACTTTTCCTGCTTCGATTTTTCGCAAATCGAGGATTTGTTCGGTAAGGTGTTTCATTCTTTTAGCATTGCCGTATGCAATTTCCAACTGCTTGCTCATGGATTCCGGAATGTTTGAAGAAGCCATCATTTGTTCCAACGGATCAATGATCAAGGTGAGGGGTGATTTATATTCATGCGATATGTTTGTGAAAAAATTCAACTTCATTTCATCCTGTTCGTGCTGGAACATAGCCCTATCCTGTTCTTTTTGAATTTTTCGAATTCTGAACAACATGTATATTAACCCAGCCAGGATTAGAAGGTATAGCAAATATGCCCACCAGGTTTTCCACCATGGTGGAGAAATTAAAAATGTAAGACTTACAGGAGTTTCATTCCATATTCCATTGTTATTAGATGCTTTTACAAGAAATGTATATTTCCCGGGCTGTAAATTATTATATGTTGCTATCCTTCTTTTTCCAGTTGTTATGTTCCATTGTTCTTCTACTCCATGCAATTTATACATAAAATGATTTTTTGCGGGGGCAAGGTAATTCAAGGCTGTAAATTTAAATTCGATGGATGATTGATGGTGTTTTAAAGATGGTGGCTGTTCTGAATTGTCTATGTATCCTTTTCTTAATATTTCATTATTAACCTTCATTTGGGTGATGTAAACAGGCGGAGCAAACGAATTGATCTTAATGTTATTGATATTGAATTTATAAAATCCGGCATTCTTTCCTCCCAGGTACAACAAGCTATCATCTAAATACATCCCGCTATAATTTGTTTTCAAACCGTCATTTTTATCAAAGTTGACAATCTTTTTTGTTTTTAGGTTCATCTTTGTTACTCCTGCCGAAGATAACATCCACAGATTACCATGCATATCAATTTCTAATTTACTTATACTATTGAACAAAAGACCATCTTCTTTAAAAAAATACTCTATATTATTATTTTGGGGATTAAGACAATTTAATCCATAATCCGTTCCAATCCATACACACCCTGAACTATCAATGTGGAGTGCATTTACATGTTGGTTGCTTAATCCGCTGTTGGTTTGCGGGTCGTATATATAATTTTTTACTGATTTGGTATCCGGATCATATCGGGTAAGTCCATAATTGGTACCAATCCAAATATTCCCCTTGCCATCTTCAGTAATAACATTTACTTGGTATTTAACGATGTCTTTTTGTTCTCTCAAATGTATAACTTCACCGTCCGGTTTAAGCATATCAAGTCCTTTCTCCGTTTCAATCCAAGTATTTCCCTGGCTATCGTGGAAAATTTCATAAATAGCATTATGTGATAAAATATTATTATGCTTATTATTCCTGATGGTTTTAATAATTTTTTTTTGATAAGGGTCAAAAATTGCAATACCATCAGTGGTACCGACCCAAATGTTATCTTTTTTGTCTTGTGTTATGGTCCAAATAAAATTCCCGGGAAAAAAAAGAGGATTTTCCGGTTCTGTTTATAAAGCGGTTTGTTAATTGCAGGTTTTTGTCAAATAAAAGCAAGCCATCTCCAAATGTACCATACCAAAGATTTTGCTGATTGTCAACAAAGATTTCTTTACCGTAATCACGATATGTGGGGTTCCCAACCTCATGAAAATATTTATTAAAATTATTTTTATCAAGGAAATGGACAAGTACTTCACGCCTTGATGATAACCATATATTTCCCGTATGATCCTGCATAATAGCATCAAGCATACTTCCTTTTCTGAACATATCTTTTTTATCACTGTCAGCTGTGTAATGTGCGATAAGTGAATAATCTTCCCCGGAATGAATAAACAATTCATCAATTCCTGCTGTCCATATATTCCCGGCATTATCTAACAAAGCCGAACGTACTTTAAAATTAGGATTTATGGTATCAATGATTTTTTCTGCCAGTGGATCAAATAGAAGGTGACCTCCATAAAATGTCCCTAAATGCAACATTCCACGATAATCCTCTACAATTGTTGTAACCCTGTTTAAATTTTTGTTTTGATGGACATCAAATTGTTTCAGTTCTTTTTTTGTTGGGTTAAATTTTATTAACCCATGATTCCATGTACTAATCCATAGGTTTTGTTGTTGATCTTCATGAAAAAACTGCCATGATATCGCTTCATCTTTTAGCCATCTGCTGGCTTTGTTTTGCTGAATAACAAAATCTATATCTACTCTGGTTATTTGCTCTTTTTTAGTATCGTAAATATTTAATCCTTTAGATGTTGCAATCCAAATATTCCCGTTTTTACGTTGATAAATATCATTGATTGAATTGTACCAAAGTGAATGTTGATCTGCTGAATCATAAAAAT
Organism: uncultured Bacteroidales bacterium; assembly: GCA_964549265.1. GTDB lineage: Bacteria > Bacteroidota > Bacteroidia > Bacteroidales > JBBRXJ01 > CAYMKE01. The sequence continues at coordinate 16,628 of CAZJWE010000065.1, forward strand.
AACGCTTAAATTCTTCTGATTGTTTGTCTAATATGTTTAATCCAAAATTCGTTCCTACCCATATCTTTCCTTCCCGGTCTTCCATAAAACATTTAATATAATTACTGGATATACTGGTTGTATCTTCAGGATTGTATTGGAACACATCAAACGTATAAGCATCATAACGATACAACCCATAAGAGCCTGCAAACCAGACAAACCCCTGTTTATCCTGAAGAATATTCATGACAGAAAGTGACGGATCACCATCTGCATTTTTAATCATCTCAAAGACAAGATTTTTATAACTAATGTCCCGTTCATCGGCATAGGCATTATTATATATATATATTATTGAAAATAATATAATGTAAAATCGAATGAATCTCATTTATTTTATTAATAAGTAATGAATTAACCGTCTAATTTACAATAAATATTTTATATTTCAATAACCAGTCAATTTATTATTTTAATTCAAATGTTACATAAAAGTAACGTATTCATAACCTCTTTGTTGCAAGGTTTTTCTATTAATGTCTTTCTTTGGAACAAAAATTGATATTAATTAGTGTTTGTCCATAATGTCCGCTAACTTCGTTACGCTTGCCCCAAAATTGCTC
>CAZJWE010000066.1:0-16982 GCA_964549265.1 uncultured Bacteroidales bacterium
CCTGGAATAAAATTTGTTACTCTATTTAGTAATTAAATATAATATTATTTTAAATATCATACATATGACATTTCATAAAAAAAGACTAAAAATTTTTATTCCTGTGCTAACTGTTTTGCTAATTATTGGCATCTATTTTTTAATTGCAAATGAAGGAAATACAATGGATACAAAGATTCAGTACAGCAATTCCAATAAAATAAAACTTCCTGCACCCGATAAAAAGGGTGGCATGCCTGTAGAATTAGCGATCAACAACCGAAGGTCTGTGAGGGATTATTCAGACAAGCCTTTAACTATTAAAGAAGTATCTCAACTCTTGTGGTCTGCACAAGGCATCACAAACAAAGAACGAAGCCTGAGGGCAGCGCCTTCAGCAGGTGCTACCTATCCATTGGAATTATACCTGGTAGCAGATGATGTGACCGGTTTGGATGACGGAGTATATCATTATATTCCCAAAGGACACTACATTAAAAAAATAAAAGACGAACAGATCAAAGGAGAGTTGACAACTGCTGCGCTTGGACAATCATTTATCTCAGACGCACCCATTATTTTGGTAATTTCGGCAGTGTATGAGCGAACCACATACAGATATGGCGACCGCGGCAAACGATATGTGCATATGGAAGTTGGACATGTAGCTGAAAATATCTACCTGCAAGCGGAATCGTTACATCTGGGCACAGTAGTAGTAGGTGCTTTTGCAGATGAAAAAGTTAAAAAGTTAATAGGAATGAAAGATAAAGAAACGCCTATGTATATTATGACTGGTGGGAAAAAAGAATAGTTTTTGCCCAATATTATATTGGCATGTATTTAAAACTCTTCATAAAAGGTAACTTTAACGTGGTTTTAGTCGTATATTTGTCTATATAAACTATTAATCAAGTATCTTTAATCAATTTTTATGGAGAACATATTCAATAAAATAAAAATTGCTTTATTTTTATTTTCTTTTATCCTTTTTATCCCGGTTTATAGCCAACCTACTATGCCAACCGCTCATGATACAACGGTGCAATTAAATGCCGGGTGCCTGAGTGCAGATATGTTTCTAACAGCTTCCGGTTCTACCGGTTGGTACAGATGGTATGATGAAGCAACAGGAGGCAATTTATTGGATAGTACAACCAACGGACAATATATTATGACAGGCATCTCGTCTGACACATCCATATATGTTTCTGCCTGGGAATTTGATAATCCATCTACCACATTGGTCGACTCTATATTTTCAGAAGAACAAATAAACCTTTGTGTAGAAGGATATATGGATGAGAGACGTTCTATTACCATAGAAGCCTGGTTTAATACTTCCGGCACTATTGGTTCAGGTGACCGCTATGATATTTTGCAAGACAAAAATTGGGGACATAATATTTGGCTTACCGACCAGGGAAAAATAGCTTATTATGTTCATACGTTGCCTGATGATGTAAAGCATTTTATATCAAGTTCTGAGACAGGATTGAATGATGGCACCTGGCATCATTTTGCTTGTGTCTTCGACCAGGATTCTATGTTTATCTATATTGATGGAAATTTATCAGCAGAAGATGGAAATTGGGGTGCAAACCGTTATGAAAACCTTAGTAATAGCTGGTGGTTATTTGGCAAAGGCGGAAACCATTACCGGGGGAAAATTGATGAAATACGATTTTGGACCACAGCAAGAACACAGCAAGAAATTCAGGATAACATGAATAAATGTGTTCCAACGGATATAGATGATTTGATGTGGTATTTTCAATTCAATGAAGAATTTGGAGCTCGCACAAAAATGGGAAATATGGATGTTACCGGCAATTCAAATGAGCAATGCGGAAATGATACCCTTTTTAGCTTTGCTCATAAAGTCGTTACTTCAAATTTAAACATCTCTTGCACAGTAAGCGAAAGCACCAGAGATACCCTCGATATTTCAGTTACAGAGGCAAGCAATACCTTATATACCCGTGATTATAGTCTATGCGATACTGGAGATATCACTATCAAAGCTCTCGGTGGATCAGGTCAATACAGATGGTATGATCAGGCAGTTGGAGGAACATTAATTGATTCGACCCCTACACTACTCGTTGGAAATGTAAGTGTAGACACTTCACTATATGTATCGACATGGGACTGGAAGAACCCTTCCCAAAGTACGGTCCAAAGATTGCTCTTAAACCTCGATGGCACGAATGAAGGCATGAATTTAGGAGATTGCGATATTTATTATGATAATTCTTCAGAATTGACCACTGAAGTGTGGTTGAAAACAACAGCAACTGACCGTAGGCTTATAATGTATAACCAGTCTACTAATTATAATATAGAACTTAATGCACACGGAGCTACTAACGGCTGTATAGGTTGGAGTATGCAAACAGATGTATCTGATACCTTATTGCATGGAGACATACCAGTGAATGATGATGAATGGCATCATGTTGCTTGTGTGTTTGATAATGGACAAGCTTCAATTTATATTGATGGAGATCTTGATACTACTGCCAAAATGAAAGGGACAAAATTAAATATTGGTACAAGTTCTCGAAATATGGTTGGAGGCACTAGAGCTAACAACAGCTACAGATGGGATGGTTATTTTGATGAATTCAGGTTATGGACTACTGCCCGTACTCAAGAACAAATTCAGAATAATATGTATAAATGCCTTTATGCAACGGAAGACGACTTGGTAGTATATGTAAATTTCAATGATGATATGACCAACCTTACCGGAGTATGCCCATTATCAGACAAATATGAAGTTTATGCTGACGATGGCCCCTTTCTAAGCTGTGGGTTGTGTGAAAGCGAAAGGGATACTATAAGCATTATTATGTTAGACACAACGGATATTATGACAGACGACCTTGACTCATCTTCATTTTGCCCCGGTGATACAATCACTGTTCCATTTTCCGTTTGTCCTGCAACATCCATTTGTATGACACCGGGCGTTGAGGGCCTTGAATTTGATAATGCCAATGATCATTATGTTTCATTAGGTTCATCTTTATCAACGGTCATTAATTCTACGGGTCCTTATACATTAGAAGCTTGGATAAAGACAGCCCCGGCAGATAATAATGATGTAATCATAGGATGTAACCAATGGGATGGAAATGGCAATACCTTCATCTGGAGAATTGTGAATAACAGGATGAGTATCTGGACAAACGGCAGTGACCGTACCAATGGCTCCGGCGCAACGATTAATGACGGTTCATGGCATCACATTGCATTTACAGTGGATGCTTCATCCAATGGCAAGCTCTATGTTGATGGAAATCTCGATCATTCCGGATTTACTGTGGATAATATAGTTTCTACAGATATCTGGGCTTTTGGGGCAGAATATGACGGAGGTCCGACACCTTCCGAAGAATATGGCGGAACCATGTCAGACATCAGGATATGGAATACCGAAAGAACGCAGACGGAAATTCAAAACAATAAAGACATTTGTTTGAAAAAAAATAGCAGTGACCTGATAGCATTTTATACCATGGAAGACAGCGCAGGCAGTTCGACACTCGCTGACCAGACCGGGAATGGGCATGATGGTACTTTGGTGGGATTGAACACCACCACTGCCTGGACATCCGGAAATCCATCCATAACGTGTGAAATTGTTGATTATGATTTTATCGTCGAACTATCCGATGCATCAGGTAATTTTGCTTCACCCACAACTTTGCGGGATACCCTGAAAGGAAGATCAACCGTATGTGATGATTACCAGGCAGAGATAAGTACCGTGTTGCCTGATCCTTTGACACCGGGTTCCGGTTATAAGGTAAGGGTCATTGCTATAGCTGATACAGGAAGTACAATGACCAGTACAGTTTCCTCTACAATCCTTGATATTCAAAATTGTGGTTGCCCGGTAATCACAGCCACCTTATCTGCCGTTGCCGGATTTGATACTGTTTGCGAAGGGAGTAATACACAATTTCAAATAAACTTCACAAGTGGGAACAACCCCTTTGATTTGATATACTCGGACTTATCAACCAATGATACCATTACAGGAATTACCCAGGATACCGCTTTTTTTCCATCAATGTATCCGGTATGGACAGCCGGGGCCTCAGATACAGTGACATATTCGATCATTAGTGTAACAGATTCTGCAGGTTGCGTGGGAACAAATTTAGACAGCGTACTTATTGAAGTTTTTAAAATACCAAACACAGGCAGTTCATATTATATTGATAATAAATACAATCAATAAAATAGGCGATTCATAAAAAAGGTTGTTTTATAAAAACGTTACAGGATATTATAGAAATGAATATCTTTGCGGAAAATTATTTATAAGGAAAAAACTATATTATGGATCAAAACAAAGCCATTCTTATTATTTTGGACGGGTGGGGAATTGGAAATAAAACTAAGTCCGATGCCATTAGCAGGGCTAATACCCCATTTATGGACAGCTTATTAAAAAAATACCCCCATTCACAATTATCTGCTTCGGGGAAAGATGTGGGGTTGCCGGAAGGACAAATGGGCAATTCTGAAGTAGGACACATGAATATTGGAGCAGGAAGAGTGGTATATCAAAACAGCGTGAAAATAACCAAGTCGATTGAAGATGGCGACTTTTTTGAGCAGGAAAAACTTGTTAAAGCATTTCAATATGCCAAAGATAATAATAAATCAGTGCATTTTATAGGCCTTGTATCGGATGGCGGCGTGCATTCATTGCCCGGTCACTTGTATGCTTTGTGTGACATGACAAAGAATTTTGATCTTGACAAGGTATACATTCATGCTCTTACAGATGGACGGGATACTGACCCCAGAAGCGGGATCGGGTATATGAAAAACCTCATGAGCCATCTCGAACTCTCGAACGGCCAAATAGCCTCCATCGCCGGAAGGTATTATACAATGGACAGAGACAAGCGGTGGGAGCGTGTTAAGCAAGGCTATGACCTGATGGTGGAAGGAAAAGGAAAGCCTGCTACTGACCTGATAGGTGCTATGCAGGAGTCTTATGATGAAGGGGTGACAGATGAGTTCATCAAACCCATTGTGCATGTAGATGGACAGGGAAACCCCATAGGAACCATACAAAAAGATGATGTAGTGGTTTGTTTTAACTTTAGGACAGACCGCCTGAGGCAAATCACCACTGCGCTTACGCAACAGGACTTTCCGGATTTTGGAATGAAAACCATTCCTTTGTATTACCTTACCATGACTGAATACGACAATTCATTTAAACATATTGAAGTCATTTTTGAAAAGACAGATATTACCGATTCAATAGGCGAAGTATTGGCAAAAGCAGGGAAAAAACAGTTGCGCATTGCTGAAACAGAAAAATATGCCCACGTAACCTTTTTCTTTTCAGGAGGTAAAGAAGAAGAATATGCAAATGAACACAGAATTTTAATTCCTTCACCCAAAGTTGCAACGTATGACTTACAGCCCGAAATGAGCGCCTACCAAGTAAAAGATGCCGTTGTAAATGAATTGAATAAAGGAATCTTTGATTTTATCTGCCTGAATTTTGCCAACGGCGACATGGTTGGCCATACTGGTGTAAATGATGCTATACTTAAAGCCATTGAAACTGTAGATAAATGTGTAAAAGAAGTGGTGCAGGCAGCTACTTCCAAAGACTATATCACCATGATTATAGCAGACCACGGGAACTCAGATTATTCTGCAAATGAAGATGGCTCTCCTAATACCGCACATTCAACAAACCCGGTGCCTTGCATTCTTGTCACGGAAAAATATGACAAAGTGAATGACGGTGTATTGGCCGATGTAGCACCAACCTTACTTAAAATAATGGGATTAGAAATACCTGATGTCATGGATGGGAAAGCATTAATCTAATGTTTATGCTGCAAATTGACAATACACTTGTAAGTGATGACATTGTCACAAAATGTTTTTGTTGTGATCTTACAAAATGTTTTGGGAATTGTTGTTTTTATGGGAGTTCAGGGGCTCCACTCGAAAAAGAAGAAACAATCATCATCAAACAATCATTCCCCAAAATTAAACCCTATTTAAGCACCAAAGGATATAAAGTCATTAAACAAAAAGGGTTGTTCATAAAAGATGAAGACGGAGACATTGTGACCCCATTAGTCAATGAAAAAGATGAATGTGCCTATGCGTATTTTGAAGAGGGCATTACCTTGTGCGCCATTGAAAAAGCATTTCTCGAAAAGAAAATAGAATTCAGAAAGCCTCTTTCCTGCCATTTATATCCAATAAGGATTAAACAAAATAAAGAATATGATGCGGTTAATTATGACCATTGGGATATTTGTACATCAGCCATTGAAGAAGGAATAAAAAAAGGAATGCCTGTGTATGAGTTTTTAAAAGACCCGCTTATCAGGAAATACGGACCAGATTGGTATGAAAAATTATGTGCATTTGCTGAATCATCATATTTTCAGAAATAAAATTTTTTTTTTAAACGATCATGTGTTCATATTTCTTTAATATAAAGAGGTTGTAATTGAATATCATATGAAAGTTTTTATTAAATTTGGGATTCGTAAGATTTAATAAAAATTATTAGCATGTAATGGCCATTTTTTGGAAAATATACAAAGTTTATCTTTTAACCATTCTCACCGGATTTTTCATCAATATATCAGCTAAAGCTCAATATGGCGATTTAACATCAATACATATTTATGGTGGATATTCAACCGTTTCGATGTTTTATCCGAATAATTATATGAAGGATTTAACTGTGCATGATAAAGAACCTGTATTGTTAACCGGAGGATATAAATTGGGCATGTTTGCGGGAGTTGGTTTCAATGATGTGGAAGTAGGCCCGAAAGTAGAATACTTACAGCTTTTTGAAGGCGGAGTAACCCAGGAAGGTTATGAGCTTAAAACATCGGGGCGTTTAATTCCTGTTATGGCAGCGTTAAGATACAATTATCGTCCGTTCCGCCAAAGTTATTTTATTTATGGAGGATACCTTGCTTTTGGCGTTGGGTTTGCAGAAGCTCAAATGCCTCATTACTTATATAAAATAATGGATAATCCCATGGTTGATCTCGCTTCAAACGGTATTATGATGGAAGTGATGGGAAATGTTGACCTTGAGGTAATTGTTAATTTTGTCATTAGCCTGAATGTAGGATACCGCTTCTGTAATATCCCTGAGATGAAATATAAAAGCAAAGTAACCACAACAGAAAACATAACATTGGCCAATGGAGGTGAAATATTTCAGGATAAGTTAGACAGGGTTATTGAATTCAATTACAGTGGTTGGGCAATTGACTTAGGCTTCGCAATTCTTTTTGATTATGGATGGTAAATTTATTGGCGATTTTCATATTCACTCTCATTTCTCGTTGGCTACAAGTAAAGAGTTGGTTCCTGAATATTTAGATTACTGGGCTCGGGTAAAAGGAATTAAAGTAGTGGGGACAGGCGATTTTACCCACCCTAAATGGATTAAAGAATTAAAAGAAAAACTTGAACCTGCAGAACAGGGCCTGTATAAACTCAAAGATGAATATAAACTCAACCATGCCATTCATGGATTTATACCCGAAAATCAGGATGTCCGGTTTGTATTAACAGCAGAGATCAGCAATATATATAAAAAAAACGGGAAGGTACGGAAAGTGCATAATGTTTTGTTTGCGCCTGATTTTGAAACCGTTGATCAAATGCAGCATCAGTTAAATGCACGAAATTTTAATATCACCTCAGACGGACGGCCTATCCTTGGATTGGATGCCAAAGACTTGCTTGACATGTCATTGAACGTATCAGAGCAAATATTTTTTGTTCCGGCACATATATGGACCCCCTGGTTTTCAGTGCTGGGAGCAAAATCCGGATTCAATACCATTGAAGAGTGTTTTGAAGACTTAAGCAGTCATATCCATGCCGTGGAGACAGGCCTTTCATCAGATCCTCCCATGAACTGGGTTTGCAGCATTTTAGATCAATACACCTTGATTGCCAATTCAGATGCCCATTCACCTGAAAAACTCGGAAGAAATGCCAATGTGTTTGAAACAGAGGTGTCTTACGACCACATTATTGGGGCAATGAAGACAGGCGACCCCGAACATTTTAAAGGAACCATTGATTTTTTTCCCCAGGAAGGAAAATATCATTACGACGGCCATCGCAAGTGCAATATTCAATGGGACCCGTTAAAAACCCTTGAGCATAAAGGAGTATGTCCTGTGTGCGGGAAAAAAGTCACCGTAGGCGTTATGCACAGGGTGGCCGAATTGGCCGACAGAGGAGCCCCTTCTGAGAAGGGAAAAAAACCTTCTTTTTATCCATTGATACCCCTTAAAGAGATTTTATCCGAAATACTGAAAACAGGCCCCAATACCCAGCGAGTGGCAAAAGAATATAGCCGTCTATTAAATAAGGCAGGCAGTGAATTCAACATATTACTCCATAATTCGCTAAGCACCATAGCAGGGTATCAAAATGATGCATTAACAGAAGCCATTGACCGGATGAGAAACCGGAATGTTATTATCAAAGAAGGATATGACGGAGCGTATGGCGAAATACATGTGTTTGGTGATAATGAAAGCGTTACACCGTCAAATCAAAATATACTGTTTAATGATAACACACATATTCAAAACAAACAAGTATCACGTCCTTTAATTAGCTTCGACCTTAGTAAGTTTCGTGAACTCAAAGATTCCGGTATAAAATTGATTGAAGAAAGCAACAAAACCAATAAATCTCTTGTTAAAGGGTTTAATGCTATCCAAAAACAAGCTGTTCAGCATGCAGCCAGGCCTGCATTGGTTTTAGCAGGGCCCGGTACCGGAAAAACCCGGGTACTCACACACCGCATTGCTTATCTGATTGATAATGATCATGCGGCTCCTGATGAAATATTGGCTCTTACGTTTACCAATAAGGCAGCACAGGAAATGAAAGAACGTGTGGAAGAGCTACTGCAAAACGAACATTACAAAAAAGAGGTCAATATTTCAACATTCCATGCATTCGGTTTGTCTGTCCTGAAAGAGCAATATTCAGATCAGTTTTTCATCATTGATGATGAAGACAAACATCATATTTTAAGTCACGAGCTTACTATTGACAACAAGAAGATTAAGAAAGCGATTCAGGACATATCCGGCCTGAAGCAGCAGTTTATTGTGAACACAGATGCTATCCAGGATGACGCGCTAAAGCAGACATTCATTGCATATCAAAACGTATTGCATCGGTATCAATTATATGATTTGGATGATTTGCTATATATCCCTATGCGCTTGTTTTATGAGAATGAAGAAATATTGTCGCTTTATAAGCGTAAATATAAATGGATCATGATAGATGAATACCAGGATATCAATCATTTGCAATACAAATTGATCCGCATGTTAATGCCTGGGAATGACGCTAATTTAGTAGCCATTGGCGACCCTAACCAGTCTATTTATGGATTCAGAGGGTCTGATGTGGCTTTTATCAATAAATTTCAGGCAGATTATCCGGAATCAACGCTTTATACACTAACCAAAAGTTACAGATGCTCCGATCGTATCCTAAAAGCTTCAGATGGTATCATCGGCCGCGATTCATCCGGGAAAGAAATGCTTGAGGGACTGCAAAAAGGAATTAAGATCAATATTATTCAACATCCGACAGATAAAAGTGAAGCCGAGTCGGTTGCCAGGAAAATTGAAGAGATGATCGGGGGATTACGGTTCTTCTCGATGGATAGCAATGTAACTGATGGTGGAGGAACCCAGGAGATCGAAAGTTTGTCGGATTTTGCAATACTGTGCCGCACCCGTGCACAAATGCCTGCCCTGGAAAAAGCACTGGCAGACCATGCCATCCCATTTCAAATGATGGGCGAAACACCGTTTTTTCAAAAAGGACCGGTTAAATCATTATTACAATTGCTACAGGGAACACAGTATCCTCATAATGAATATTTAAATACAACAATTGCTCAAAAACATGAGATTCATGAAACGGAATTGATTGATCTTAAAAAACAGTTATCAAATAAGAATGTATCCGAAGCGCTGCATTATTTGATACAACGTTTCTTTAATGAACAGAAAGAGAGTCATGTATTTGAATTTCAACGTTTAATAGATTTAAGTTCATCTTTTTATAAAGATATAGTTGGATTTATTGATTATGTTAGCATTGGCATTCCCCAAGACACGTATGATCCTGGTTCGGAAGCTGTATCTCTTATGACCATCCATGCATCGAAAGGATTGGAATTTAAATGTGTGTTCATTATTGGATGCGAAGACGGCTTACTGCCCTATGGATTGTATGAGAATATGGAAACAGATAAGGAAGAAGAAAAAAGATTGTTGTATGTTGGAATGACCCGGGCTGAAAAATATTTGTATCTGACACATGCCCAAAAAAGATTTATGCAGGGAAAAGAATATCAATTACCTCGAAGCCCTTTTATTGATTCCATTGAACAGGAGTTGATTGAAATGACGAAAGGAGAGGGGAGGAAACGGAAAAAACAGACCGATGATCAGCAGTTGCGGTTGTTCTAATCTTTTATGTCATTCATTTCGTTTATCAGTTAAATATATATTATAATCAACAAATAATAAAACACATAAAATTAAGCAATTATTTATGAATAGGATATATTTAGATATCGTTTTAACAAAAAGTATTAATTTTTTTTACATTTCAGCCTCCTTCAATGATATTTCTTGATTTTTAATTTTATCTGCTTCCAACTGTTTCCCTTGAGTTATCCATTCCTGCACTATTTTTCGTTCATCACGGGGCCTGTTGCGGGTAAGGAGGGCAGCCGATATTGTATTTTGAGATATCCAGAAAGCTCCAAAATCAAGGCTTTGAGGGTCGCCCCGGTAAACAAGTTGTTCTGCTCCTGTAGGGTCGCCAAACATTTCATAGGAAAAATCAAATGCACCGGAAAACAAATAGGGGAGGTGTTGGTACGGGGAACGTTCGCCTGTCATTACATTGGCAACATGTTTTCCCTGGTCAAATGCATTTTTCCATTGTTCTTCACGTCTGGCTCTTCCGAAATATGGGTCGGGGTATTTGGCAAGGTCGCCTGCTGCATATACATTGTCAATATTTGTTTCACAATATTCATTGACAGGTATGCCATTGTCCGTTATAAGTTCTGTGTTTTCAAAAAGCTCAGTATGAGGCTTGCAGCCAATCCCTGTTACAACAAAGTCTGCCGGAATTGTTTCGCCATTGTCAAGAACTACTGCTTTTACATAATCATCTCCTTCAAACGAAGCCATCTTGCTGGCCGGTTTTAATGTTATATTATGCTGCTTATAATAATCATTTACAAATTTTCCAAGGGATTTGCCCATGATTCGTTCAAGTAAAAACTCTTCGAGAAAAACAACGGTTAATTTTATGCCCTGATGACATAATGTAGCAGCTACTTCTGATCCGATATATCCTCCGCCGATCACGACAGCTTCTTTGGCTTTTTCAGATGCTTTTCGGATTTGATCTACATGTTCGTGTGTGCGGATGTAAAAAATGTTTTTGAGGTTATGGCCAGGGATGTTTAAAGTTATCAGTTTGGACCCGGTTGCGATCAATAATTTTTGGTATCCTATATGCCGGTTGTCTGACAACTTGATTTGTTTATTGTTAAAATCTACACCCGTACATGACGTGTTGAGAAGTAAGCTAATATGGTGTTCTTCATAAAATTCGGGCGGATTGATTAATAATTTATCAATGCCGGCTTTCCCTTCAAGATAATCCTTTGAAAGGGGAATACGATTCATCGGATGAATGGACTCATTGGATATAATGCATATCTCTTTTCCGTTGACCCCTTTTTTAATCAATTGTTTTACTGCATATCCCGCTACAGTGCCGCCTCCTATTATTACAAACCCGTATTGTTGTTTCATTATATCTGATTTTTAGGATAAAAATAAGAAAAACATTGTCTTTAATGGCAAAACATATACCAAAAAAAAATATAAATGTCAAATTAACCTGTAACTTGTAAAATGAGCATGACGTAAAAAAATATAAGTGAATTTTTAATTGAAAAAGTATATGAGGTATTCAGCTATAAAATACATATTGTTTATTTTTCTTTGTTCAATCGTAGAGTTCAATGGAAATGCCAATGATACAGTTGCAAACACATTCATGAAAGGCTTTCATATAGGGGGAGCATTGCGCTTTAATGTTGTAACGGAATTCTATGATGGTGATTATGAAACACTCGATACATATATAACATCGGATACATGGCGGTTTAATGTAAACGGCAATCAAAAAGGCATTGACCTGAGTTTCGAATATCGGTTCTATCCCACGTATGGAACTCATTTCATACATCACGGATATTTTGGTTTTAATCTTTTTGATAGTTTGTATGCCTCACTTGGAGTGAGCCAGGTGCCGTTTGGTGTTAAAGGGTTTGCCTCTCATTCATGGTGGTTCCAGGGACCCTATTATGTTGGACTGGAAGACGATTACGATATTGGAGTTAAATTCGATTATACACAAATACCAAATACCGAAATATCATTTGCTTACTTCCGTGAATCGGAACCTGAGGGCCCTAAGTTTGGCGGTGATGTCAGTTTTGGGCAGGCTGGACCTGGAAGGTATTCCTACGACATCACATCGAGCAATGAGCGTATTCTTTCCGATACCTCTATTTCCATCAGAGAATTAAACCATTTTCATCTACGGACAAACTATGCATTCAACAATGCTGTTACAATTGGTGTGTCCGGTCAGATCGGACAAATATACAACAAGGCATTGAATTCATCAGAATTATCAACTGCATTTGCAGGGCATATTAATACAAATATGAAAAAATTGAATGTTATAGGAGAGTTTGTATATTATAATTACAGTGCCAGAGATGATTTGGGAAACAAATTGAATTTAGTCCCTCTGGGAGCTTATGGGTTGACTTATCATGTTGCAACCGAATGTTTTTTATATGTTGCCGGGGTGAGTTATACGTTCAATATCAATGCCGGGCCTCTTGAATATATCCGGGCCTATACCGATTACACGCTGTTTGATAAGGTAAATTCTGCTTATCATCAATCCCATCACTTGGTGCCCGGATTCATGGCGAAAATCGGGAATATTGTTGCATACTTCGATTTAGCGATAGGAAAAAACCATCCGTGGCTAACCAACGATTTTGGAAGCGGTTTAGGCAAAGGAAAGCCCGGTGCTCATTGGAATAAACGACTTAATATTAATATTGGGTATTATTATTAAAATAATCATAAAAAAAGTTTCAACATTTAATTTTTATAAATCTTTTATTATAGGACGTTTTTCATTATATGTGTTCAATACAATTCATTATATTTGTGTTTTTATTGAATCATTGATAATCTATGGCATTAAATATTGAAGAGAAAGATCTAAACAAATTCATCATGGTAGGAGAACGGGTTTTAATCAAACCTTCTACCAAGCAGGAAAAAACAAAATCCGGATTATACCTGCCTCCCGGAGTACATGAAAAAGAAAAAGCGCATAGCGGTTATGTCATGAGAGTCGGCCCCGGCTATCCGGTACCTGTAATGCAGGAAGAAGATGAAGCATGGAAAGAAGAATATGAAGAAGAAGTAAGGTATATTCCGCTCCAGGCCGAAGTAGGAGATATGGCCATATATTTACAAAGCAATGGCTATTACATAACATTTAAAGAAGAACGATATATTATTGTCCCGCATTCGGCTATTCTATTGTTAATCAGAGACGAAGAGCTTTTTATGTAAGTGTCTTATGTTTTTTTTTAAATATGGCCCGGGAAAATCATATCATTAAAAATTAACCTGAATGCTATAAGCTGAGAGCTATATATTCTGTAAAGGCTCCTGTTATGTGTAATCGTTTATATGGATTTCGATATTTCCTGATGTAATTGTTCAAAATATTTTTTGCTGTATTCATCATCAATGGGAAATGCATTTTGCGAAATGTCATTAAACTCAATGCTTTTTTCCATGATGTTGTCATTAAAAAAACGAATTATACCTAATGGCCCGGTTGTTTTATGGCGATCCCCTGATGTAGCAATCTGTTTTTTCATTGAAGAGAAAAACTGTTGCGTAACAAGATATCTTTGTTCCTGTTTATCAATAAAATGTTTTGTAAGCAACGGGCTTGCTTGAAGGTTTTCAAAACGTCTTTGCAGATTTGGAACAATCGTATCCGGTATTTCAAAAACAGAATGTCCTCTTAACATCCATATTTCACTATACCTGTATACCCCTATTGCACCAAAAGCATCTGCATCATCGGCTATATTCAAAATGGATAATAATGTGTTGGGTTTAGTAGATTGTGAATATGATTTATCATCATGATATTCTACTGCGTCTAAAAGAAGTTTTTTACTATCCGGATCAAAGCCTGTATGCAAATTTAAAAAGTCATTACAATAATTCCTGCTCAATTTTCCATGCCTGGGGTCAATCGTGTCAATCATTCCCATATCATGAAAAAAGACTGCAAACAAAAGTTGTTCAATTTTTGTTTTATCAAAAGAATATTGTGATGGGATTTGGTTTAAAATGGCACACGCTGTTTTCCATACCCTTAGATGATGTGTATGATCATGAGATATGAGCCGGCCGTTGAATTGCTCTTTACAGTAATTATATAATAATGAAAACCATTTGTTTTCTACTTCTGCTATTATGTTATTTAGATGCATTGACGTGTACGATTGGTCATTACACATAACTCACCCTGATCATGTTTGCTTTTCCTTTCCGGTATTGAGGAGTGCTGCCAACATGAATGACTACATTGTCATCGGATATCAGTTTTTTTTCCTTCAAAAAATCAATTGAATATTGAATGGCTTCTTCAATGTTTTTGTCTTCTTCGAAATAAAAAGCCTGTACACCCCATAGCAATGACATTTTTCGTAATAGTGATTTGTTGCTGGTAAAGACAAAAATATCTGACTTGGGGCGGTAGCTTGATATCCTGAAAGCAGTATAACCCGAGTGAGTGAATGTTACAATGCTGTTTGCACGGGTTTGTTTTGCCATGTTGCTGGCATTGAAGCAAACCGAATCAGGAAAAAACGTGGGGGTATATTCTTCAGGTGAATGTTCTCTGTGGTATATCACCCCTTTTTCCTCAGTTCTGTCTATAATTTTTTGCATGTTATTGATTACCCTCACAGGAAATTTTCCAACAGAGGTTTCACCGCTGAGCATGAGTGCGTCCGCACCGTCTATTACTGCATTGGCTACATCATTGGCTTCTGCGCGTGTGGGATTAAAATTATTGATCATGCTTTCCATCATTTGTGTGGCAATGATCACTGGTTTAGCATGTTGGATGCATTTTTTTACAATTTCTTTTTGAATCATGGGCACCCTGTCAAACGGCACTTCAACGCCTAAATCGCCACGGGCAACCATAACAGCATTTGTAGCGTCAATGATTTCGTTGATTTCATTAAGCGCTTCCGGTTTTTCAATTTTTGCAATAATGCTGGCATGTTTCTTTTTCTGGCGGATCAGTTTTCGTAATTCAATGATGTCTGTCACAGATCTTACAAAGGAAAGTGCAATCCAGTCAACCCCTTGTTCCAGGGCAAATTCTGCATCAGAAATATCTTTTTCGGTTAAACTGGGTAATGAGAGGTTTGTATCTGGTAAATTGACGCCTTTTTTTGATGATAAACTACCTCCATGTAATACTTTAGCAGTAATGGATTGCTTATTGTCGCTTTCGATAACTTTTAACTGGATTTTTCCATCATCCATAAGGATCATGTCTCCATTTTGTACTTCGTGAGGAAGGTCTTTGTAATTAATGAATAGTTTCTCTCCGGTACCGGTCAATTCATAATTCACCAATTGGATTTCAGTTCCTGTTTTCAGTTCGATATTATTATCTTCTACTTCACCGATTCTTATCTTAGGGCCTTGCAAGTCGGCAATGATTGCTATGTTAGTATTCAATTCTTTATTCAAAAAAAGAATGTTTTGAATTGTTTTGAGATGATCTTCATGAGTACCATGTGAAAAGTTTAGCCTGCATGCATCAATCCCTTCAATAAACATCTTTCTCATAGTATCCAGAGAGGAAGAGGCCGGGCCAATGGTGGCAATTATTTTTGTTTGTGAAGGATGTTGGTGTATTTCCATGATTTTATTGTTTAAAACTTTTCAGGTTTTTTTCAGAAATTTCTTTTTTATATTGCAAGAATAATTCCATAGCTTTCTTTTTCTTGTCGTCAAAATGAAATGAAATGTTTTGAGTCAGGTAATTAAAAATAACCTGATAATGATTTTTAGTATATTCTTGCATGTGAATGGCTTTGTCAATATTATTTAAGCCGGATTTCAAGGCATTGTTAAAACGGTCAATCCATTTGGGTTCAAGGGAGCGGTTGGTTACCCAACAAGCAAACACAAAGGGCAGTCCGGTGTATTTTTTCCATTCTTCAGCCAGGTCATACTGATAAGAATATTGTTTATCTTTTATTTGAAATGCTTTATCGCCTATCACTATCACGCCTGCATCATCTGATATTAATTTGTCCGGGTTGTTTATCTTTTGTTTTTTCCATTCAACATCAATGTTCCAAAATTTATATGCAAATATTCTGGCAAGCCAGTTTGATGTCATTGATTCATCATCAAGATAAATACGTTTAAGCTTGTTTTGTGGTACATTGCTTATAAACAATACTGTTTTTACATAATGGCCGGCGCCTATACAATAATCGGTGATGATTTGTGCATTGGGAATGTCAGGGAGGGCAGCTACCGGCACTTCACCAATATCTGCATTTCTGTTAATTAATTTTTTGCCACATTCAGACGGAATATCCATGGACAGGTTTATTTCATGAATGATATCGGAATGCATCAATCCATATACAAATGGGAGTGAATTGTAAAAAGATACAGCCGATACATTGTATTTCATATGTTTATTTTTTATTTTTCAAAGGTCATATGGAGCTCGCCATGAGT
>CAZJWE010000067.1:0-16898 GCA_964549265.1 uncultured Bacteroidales bacterium
ATTCAAAAAACCTTTTATAACAAAAAACCTGATGCTTCAATATCATATAGAAGAATATTTTTCACACCATCCAAAAGCTATATTTTTATTTATCAAAAGAGCCCCCTTGTTCAATATGCAATCAATTCTTATAGCAAGGAAAAAATACTATGGTACTAAAGATATATGGTGGTCTGTAAAACCAAAAGAATATGATAAATTAATACAGATGGATGTATATCACCAAATAGCAGGACAAGTATACTTTACAAATAAATCTATTGAAAATGAACTTAATAAATTACCTGAAATTCATACAATTAAATTTATTTATAATGATTTTTGTAAAAATCCCTCCTCGTATTATGATAAAATAGTTGAATGTTATAAAAAACATAATTATAATATTACATTACCATATAAAGGGCCAAAAAAATTCAACGTTAATAATAATCTAATATTAAAAGAAACTGAGTTGAATAAACTAAAAAACGCCTATGAATATTTTGTAAAACAAGATTCAAAAAGTTTATAAATAAACCAGGATGAACCTACTATCTTCACCAAACAAAATATTTATTTATTTTAAAAAAACGTTTAATGAATTAAATACTTTTTTTAATTCCAAAGCAGGGAGTGCTATAAAAATCTTTTTCAGCCTTTCTATAGTATTTTATTTTATCATTTCAATAGATATTTCACAAATAAAAAAAACAATATTAAATTTTAATACCGAATTTTTAATTATTTTAATTCTGTTTATTAATATTAGAGTTTTTTTGGGAGGGATAAGATTTTATTTTATGATTTACCCATTCAATCAAATATCAATAACAACACTCACCAAGCATTATTATATAGGATTTATGTTTAATAATCTCCTGCCAACTTCTATTGGTGGCGATGCTGTAAGAGTCTTTTTATTATCGAAAGAAGCTAGTATATCAAAAAAGAAAGGATTCACATTAATTGTTATAGAACGCTTAATCGGTTTATATGTCTTGATTATTTTATCGTTTATATTTTCTTTTTTTGCAGACATCCCGTCTAAAATAATGTTCTTTACAGGTCTAATCTTTATCATTAGTAGCGTGTTTATTTTGTTTTATAAAAAAATTCTTTATCGCTTCAGAAGTTTCAAAATAATAGAAAAACTAACGAGCTTACTAACCATCCTGCAATCTTCCTATAAAAGATTGTTTTTATTTTTTTTATTTTGCTTACTATTTCAAATAGTTTCTATATTATTAGTTTACCTGATTGCATTGGCATTTGATTTTATAATATCACCCCTGCCCTTTTTTGTATTTGTACCTCTGATCTGGCTTTTTACTCTGATCCCTATAAGTTTTGGAGGAGTAGGATTAAGAGAAATAGCATTTATATATCTCTTCTCTATGATTGGCTTGGAAAAAGAACAAAGTTTTATATTATCTTTGGGCACTTATTTTTCTTTTGTAATAACTGGGATCATAGGTGGATTTATTTATTTAAAGGATAATATTATACACCAATCATTAAGCCATTTTAAAAAATCCAAATAATAATGAACAATACAGACTATTCAATAATAGTTCCGGTTTATAATGAATTCAATCTCCAGCGAACCTTCGATGAACTAAATGAAAAAGTAATTAAACATAATACCTCTTTAAATGGAGAAATAATTTTCGTTGATGATGGTTCTCAAAATGATTCTTTTGATCAATTAGAAAAAATATATAGCAGTAATAAAGGGTTGGTTAAGCTTATAAAATTTTCCAGAAACTTTGGGCAATTTTATGCACGTACTGCTGGTTTTAATAAAGCTCAGGGAAAATGCCTTATCCAAATATCTGCTGACCTACAAGATCCTCCTGAATTGATTAATGACATGTTGAAACATTATTTTGAAGATCATTATGAAATCGTTGCATGCAAAAGAACAGAGCGTGAAGATCATTTTTTTAAAAAAATATTTTCAAAATTATTTTACTATTTTTTCAAAAAACTCTGCTTTGGCAACACGCCCGTAGGGGGCTTTGATTTTGTTTTGGTAAGTAAAAAAGTATCCCATATTTTATTGAATATGAATGAACGAAATACGTTCTTCCAGGGACAGCTTCTGTGGACAGGATTTGATATAAAATTCATTCCATATAAAAGAGTTAAACGGGAATCAGGAAAATCAGGTTGGACATTTAACAAAAAAATGAAATTACTTATTGACAGTATATTAAGTTATTCATACTTCCCATTACGCTTGATGAGTTATATAGGTATCATTGTAGCATTGGTAGGATTTATTTATTCCGGAATCATTATTTTTAATAGATTATTCTCAGAAGTTGATGTAAAAGGATGGGCATCAAATATTGTTATCATTCTTGTACTATCTGGTTTACAAATGATGATGATTGGTGTCATTGGCGAATATTTATGGCGTACACTCGACCAGGTAAAAAACAGGCCACAATATATTATTGAAAAAGAATTAGACTAACTCTTAAAAAAAGTTGATACAATGTCAAAACAAAAAAATCAACATAAAAATAACAATCAAACATCTGAAAAAAAATCTCATATTTCAGTTTTAATACCTTGCACTTCAAATTTCAACCTTAACATTATTAATAAGACGCTTTCTCTGTTAAAAGAAGCAACCCAACACACATATGAATGTTTATTGCTTATTTCTAAAGATAAAAAAAATTCCATTCATTCTGAATTGCATGATTTTTCCCAACAATCGTACTTAAAGCAAAAAGTATACGAGACACCTTATAAAACTAAGTTGATTGAAAAAGGAATATCTGAGGCTCAATACGATAATGTCATAATTATTGATCCTCATCATTTAGAACAACCTGTTCTTATTAGTGATTTATTGGATAAAATAAAACATGATGTTGAAGGAATTATTCAGTTAAAATTCAATAAGAAAAGAAAACTTTTTATTTACAACAAAAATGTGGCAAAATATTTATTTTCAAATTTATCCATCAAAAATAATGATTATTATCATGAACTGTTATATAAAATAAAAAGGCTGCCAATAAACATTGTAACTTTAGATGCCCAAAACCATAATCCATTCAAAAACAATGCATTCAAAATACCATTCATCAAAAAAACCATTTACAATCTATTATTATTCATTACATGGTTTTTTATTGAACCGGTAAAAGATACCAAAACAAAAGCACATAAAACATATCCATTCATAAAGGAACAATCAATATTCCGGTTTACTTTTGCGTCAATAGCTATTTTGCTCTTTTTCTTAATGCCATTTCTCAGTTTAAATTCAAGCATTTCAGGTGATGAATTTGTGCATTACAAACAAGCTCAAAATTATTATGATTTTTTTAAATCAGCTGGTCAAGACACTTCATATATGTCTATGAAGCCGGCTTATGCTTACGGAATGTCATTTGATGTGGTTACCTACACCATTAATCAATGGTTTAATATTGAAAACACATTTCAAACCCGGCATATAATAAATTCTTTGACCGGATGGATCGCCATCCTATTTGCAGGATTGTTAGGGGTGTTATTAGGAGGATGGCGCACCGGCATAATTAGTATGTTGCTTGTGTTCTTAACCCCAAGATTTATAGGGCATTCATTTAATAATCCTAAAGACATTCCTTTTGCTGCTGCTTATATTTTTGCTTTATATTATATTATCAAATTTTTAAAGAAATATCCAAATCATTCTATTCTAAACCTGACCGGAATTTCCATTGGAATTGCAGCAGCCATTAGTATTCGGATAGGAGGACTTTTGTTAATTGCTTATCTTTTCCTTTTTGGAGCTTTTTATTATTTACATGTTGCAGGTATAAAATCGTTATTTTCTCAAAAAAACCGTAAAACATTACATCATTTACTCTTTACAACTATAATCGTTTCGGCTGCCGGATATCTTTTGGGTTTGATATTATGGCCATACGGCATCTCAAACCCAATTTCCCATCCATTAAAATCACTGGAAATAATGACACAGTTTCCTACTACACTACGCCAATTATTTGAAGGAAACATCTATTGGTCAGATTTTTTGCCCTGGTATTATATTCCAAAATACATCCTGATCACTACTCCTATCGTAATTCTGATTGGGTTTTTACTGTATATCGTATTCATCAGAAAAAAAATCATCAAACGAGAATATCTTTATAACTTTTTCCTCGTCTTTTCTTTTGCTTTCCCTATTATCTATATTATCTATAAAGGTTCAAATGTATACGGTGGTTGGAGACATGCATTGTTTATCTGGCCAAGCTTTGTTGTAGCAACCGCATTGGGGTATGAAAAACTATTACGATTCTTTCAAAACAAACGTGTTCAATACGTTATGTATGTAATTGTGGCTGCATTAGCAATTAAGCCTGCCATTCACATCATCAAACACCATCCATATGAATACATTTATTTTAATGAATTTGTTGGAGGTGTAAATGGTGCTTATGGAGATTATGAAATGGACTATTACGGACACAGTCTCAGGCCTGCTGCCCAATGGTTAATCAATAACGTTATCAAAGATAAATTAGAACATATTGATCCTGATGATAAAATGATCGTTTGCTCGAATTATGGACAAGAATTAAAATACAATTTGAAAAAATATAACGATAAAGTTAAAGTTAAATATTGTAGATATTATGAAAGAGGAAATTTTGACTGGGATTATGCTATATTCGTTAACACCTACTTAAATCCGTATCAACAAAAGCATGGAATATGGCCTCCTGGAAAAACGATTCATTCCATCAATGTAAATGATGCTATTATATGTGCTGTACAGGAGAGAAAAACAACACTTGATTTAAAAGGATACCAGGCACTTCAAAATAACAATCCCAAACAAGCCATTATTCACCTGAGAAAAGCCATTGAAATAACACCACACAACGAAGCGGCTCATGTAAACCTTTGTAGGGCATATCTAAAAATTGGAATGTACAACCAATCCATCAAAACTGCTTATAAATGCCTTAAGTTTTATCCTGATTATGACCAGATATTAAATCTTTTAGGCATTGCCTATATGCAAAAAAATGAATTAGACAATGCTTTGGCAACGTTTAATAAATTAAAAAAAGTAAACAAAAAATTCTCTTCTGCTTACTACTATATGGGAATTATTTACATGAAAAAATCACAACCTTACAATGCAATGAAATATCTTAAACAATGTATTCAATCCAATCAACGATACAAACCAGCGTACTATGCTATGGCTGAAATCTTAAAGAAAACCGGAAAACCCGAACAAGCAAAACAATATTTACAGGTAGCTAATTCTTTCTAAATTTTGATATTTGAAGAGTATATTTTATGAAAAAACTCCTGTCATATTTGATTTCCGAATCATTCATTGATCACAGTATCATCCCGGTTGTTGAGAAAATCATCAACAACCAACGAATCAATGAACCTGATGCAATGGCTCTGTTTAAATTCGGTGATCTTGGAATATTGGGATTAATGGCAGATTACATAAATCAACTTAAAAATGGTAAAACTGTTTATTATAATCAAAACATTCACATTGAACCAACAAATATTTGTGTAAACCAGTGCCGGTTTTGCAGCTATTCCAGAAAAAAAAATCAACACGGCAGCTTTGAACTCTCTCCGGAAGAAATTATTAATAAAATAGCACAATTTATTGGCCACGGAATTACGGAAGTACATATTGTTGGCGGAGTACATCCTGATCATGACCTTTTTTATTATGCAGAACTCATCAAAAAAATCAAAATACATTTCCCGGATATATTCATCAAAGCATTCACTGCTGTTGAACTTGATTATATGATTAAAAAATCGGGGTTAACACTTAAAGACGGATTAATCCTTTTACAATCCAATGGACTTGATGCAATCCCCGGAGGCGGTGCTGAAATATTTAATCCACAGGTAAGGAATAAAATATGCCCTGAAAAAATGGATGGACAACGGTGGCTTGAAATACACCAAACCGCTCATCATTTAAGCATACCCACCAATGCAACAATGCTTTACGGACATTTTGAGTCATACGAAGACCGGATCGAACACCTTTTAAAAATCAGAAACATGCAAGACCTCACAAACGGTTTTCAGGTTTTCATTCCTCTGAAATACAGAAATTCAAATAATAACATGAGCCAACTCGGTGAAATATCTGTAACTGAAGATTTAAAAAATTATGCTGTTTCAAGAATCTTTTTAGACAACATTCAACATATAAAAGCATATTGGCCAATGTTAGGAATTGATACAGCACAGACAGCACTTCATTTTGGTGTAAACGACCTGGATGGAACAGTCCTGAATTCTACAAAAATATATTCGATGGCCGGTATGGAACATCTGAAACCCAAAACACCCGATGAAATCGAACATATTATAACACAAGCCAAACGCACCCCAATTGAAAGGAATACACTTTATCAAACCCATAAAAAAACAATCCTTTAAAAAATAAATAATTATTCTAAAAATCTTACGTTTTTATCAATATGAACCGAGCCATGACAAAAAAATTGACACACACGAGCATGATTATTAAAAAGCTATTTGGTTTACTCAAAGTCAATAGATTAAACTCATGGCGAGCTCCATATGACCTTTGAAAAATAAAATATAAACATATGAAAATAATTTCAATTTTAAATAAAATTATAGATTACATCAGAACCCATGTTTGGATTCAAAGAATGATCTATGCAGCACTGTTTACCATACTGTTCTTTTTTGGTGTATTCATGTTTCTGAGATTCTATACTCAACACGGACAGTCGTTGTCTGTACCGAATTTCAAAGGACTAACAGTAGCAGAAACAAAACAACTGGCAGATAAACATCATCTTAACATCGAGATCGAGGACTCAATATTCAAACAGAGTGCACGCCCCAGCACAGTAGTAAATCAAGACCCTCCACCCGGATTTAAAGTAAAAAAAGGAAGAAACATATTTCTTGTCCTTAATGCGTCAAAACCTCCGAAAAAACAAGTCCCGAATGTCACTGGTGTTTCATTAAGACAGGCACAAGCCATCCTTGAAACCCACTGGTTTGAAGTCGGAAAAATATCTTATCAGGAAGATATTGCCAGAAATAATGTTTTAAAGCAAAAATACAAAGGAGACAACATTCACAAAGGACAAAAACTTTTTATAGGTAGTAAAATAGACCTGGTGCTTGGCAATGGCTATAAAACAAAAAAAATAACACCTCCTGATGTAAGTGGGCTAAAAATTGAACAGGCAAATAAAAAAATAATACTTTCTTCTCTCAATGTTGGAGAAAAGCATTATGACAACACCATTAATTATGAACGGGACACCTACAATGCCGTTGTATGGAAACAAAAACCCGAACATAGCAAGTCAAATAAAATATCACAGGCAGCAACCGTTGATCTTTGGTTAACCTTGGATTCAACTAAAATCAAAAGCATAAAATAAATGTTGAAAGACAACAATACAATCTCAAATAAAAACCTCAAAACCAGGCATTTAATTTTAATCATCCTGGTTTTATGTACCTTTTTAATCCTGAATACGAGGGCACAAGAAAAACTCTCAGGCATTCAATATAATCCTGAACTGAATGATGCTGTAAAAAAAATAAATCTTAAATCATTAAAAAGCACATCCGATACCATTGATCTTCCGTTTATTGATGATTTCGCTTATGATGGAATGTATCCCGACAATACAAAATGGGAAGACAAATATGTATTTATCAATACAACGTATGCTATTAACCCGGTAACCGTTGGAGTTGCCACATTTGATGCATTAAATGCCGGAGGCATGCTCTACAGCCGTACTAAAAACACATTTGGAGCCGATACGCTAACAAGTAAACCCATTAATTTACAATACAATGAAAAAGACTCGTTATTGGGCTCATTGATCAAGAAAAAAAACAGCGAATCAAATTTCTCTCTTATGAAAGATTCTTTATTTTATGAACAAGAAGGAACTTATCTCCCTATTGATACATTAAATTATTATTATAAAGCAGATGATCAGTTATACACTCTGCATGACACAATTTATCAAGCATATACTGAACCCGTATATTATTACCACAATACTGATTCCGTTCATTATCGTTTCCCATATCAGGAAGACCTCTCTCCCGCCGATTCGGTATATTTAAGTTTTTTCTATCAGCCACAGGGATTGGGTGATGTTCCTGAATCATCGGATTCGTTGTTTGTTGAATTTTACAACCCGGTATTAGACACATGGAACATTGTATATGGCATCAGTGGAACAGAACTACATGATTTCAAGCCTGTAGTGATCCCCGTATCAGATAATGATTATTTTAATAATGGATTCAGATTCAGATTCAGGAATATTGTCAGCATCACAGGCAACCAGGACGTGTTAGGCCTAAGAGCCAATGTTGATCACTGGCATATTGATTATGTAATGCTGGATAAAGGCCGACATAAAAACGACACAGCATTCAAAGATGTAGCATTCATTACCCCGGCTCCAAATGTACTGAAAGACTTCTCTGCCATGCCATGGCAGCATTATCTAAAAATAAAGCAAACCAACGATCAATGGAAAAATACCATACAAACACAATACGTCAATTTATATGACCAGGAAATTCCTGACATAGATAGTGTATATGCTTTTCCAAAATTTAAAATAAAGAATCTTCAAAACAATACTTTATTTTATGAATATAATTCTGGATTTACATATATGGATCCTTTAGAAACCGATACATTCAATGTTGAATTACATGACCGCCCTGATGCAGATGATGCAGATGATAAACCCGATAAAGACTCATTACAGGGTTCATTGATCGAGAAAAAAATCAAAGCAGATTCTTTTTTGCTTATGATAGATTCTTTATTTTTTAAACAAGAAGGAACTTATCTCCCTGTTGACACATTAGATTATTATTATAAAGCAGATGATCAATTATACACTCTGCATGACACAATTTATCAAGCATATACTGAACCCGTATATTATTGTCACAAAACAGATTCCGTTCATTATCGTTTTCCATCTCAGGGGAAAAAAGATTCAGCCACATTTAAATTGACGCATTATCTCACGGTTCACGACACCCTCAATTTAATCAGGGAAAACGATACCATTTCATACATACAAAAATTCCATAATTATTATGCGTATGATGATGGTTCTGCCGAAGCAGGATATGGACTGATCGGGACAAAATTCGGTAAAGCAGCCTACCAATTCAACAGTTACAAAGAAGACACGTTAACAGCCATTTACATGTATTTTAACCAGGATTATGATGATACAACAACAAAACTAAACTTCAAACTCACCATCTGGGATGATGATAATGGTGTGCCAGGAGATACACTGTATTCAAGGTTTAGCGAATATCCCGGAACAGATGATTATTATAAACCGGTGTTCAAAGGGTTAAACCATTATTATCCATACTATCTACAGAAACCGGTTGCAGTTTCCGGAACTTTTTATATCGGGTGGGAACAATTTTATGAAGTATTTTTAAATGTTGGATTTGATAAAAACTCAGATGCAAGCGAGCATTTATTTTATAACACACAGGGAGTATGGACAAACTCAGGCAAAACAGGAGCGCTCATGATGAGGCCTGTATTCAACGAATTACCTGTAAAAACAAACATAAAAAAACAACATAATATACCGGAATCCTTTGTCAAATTATTCCCCAACCCGGCAGACCAGGTATTGCATTGTCAACTATCTCCTGAAGTAGACAAAACAGGCCTGATAATTTCCATTTATGATATACAAGGGCGTCTCATCAGAACATTAGATTTCAACAACCAGATCAATATCTCTGATATTCCGGGCGGAATATACATTGTTGAAATAAAGAATGATTCTGGATATGTTGACAGGAAAAAACTGGTGATAGATCGTGCATATTAATGTCTCCACGAGGTATAATTAGTGTTTGGATCATCATGTCCGCTAACTTCGTTACGCTTGCCCCAAAATTGCTCATTTACTACAGTAAACTGCGCTTTTTGGGGCTGCGCAAGCCTCGTTATCGAACATTATGATCCAAACACCTGAGTTTATAGAACAAACACTTTAATTTGTGGACAGGTACTAATTACGCCCAACAACTAAACATCTAAACAAATCAACAACTAAACAAGGATTTTTAATATCTTTGTATGCAAAAAACATTCAATGCCCCGGGACGAAAACACCAATACCGAACTTTATGAACATTACCGCTTTGTAGCAGACAATAACCAGGGAAAACTCAGGATAGACAAATTCCTTGTAAATAAAATCGAAAACGCCTCTCGCAATAAAATCCAATCAGCTGCCGAAGCAGGCAACATATTGGTCAATGAGCAACCTGTTAAATCGAATTATAAAGTCAAGCCCCATGATGTCATCACCATTGTCATGACATATCCGCCCCGTGAGGTTGAAATCATACCACAAGATATCTCTGTAAACATAATCTATGAAGACGACCATCTGATTGTGCTCAACAAAGAGCCCGGAATGGTCGTTCATCCGGGATACGGAAACTATACAGGCACATTGGTGAACGCACTCACATGGCATTGCAAAGATTTGCCCTCCTATCAGGACGGAACGGTTCGGCCAGGACTTGTACACAGGATTGACAAAAACACTTCGGGGATTTTAGTGGTTGCTAAAACAGAATCGGCTTTGAATAAACTGGCAAGACAATTCTATGAACGTACTGTCAACCGGAAGTACACAGCCCTTGTATGGGGAAACATTGAAGAAGACGAGGGCACCATCATAGGACATCTTGGCCGGGACCCCAAAAACCGAAAAAAAATGCATGTATTCGCGGATGGAGGCCATGGAAAGCACGCCATCACCCACTATAAAGTGCTTGAACGATTCAATTATGTATGCCTGGTAGAATGCAAATTAGAAACCGGAAGAACACATCAGATCAGAGTACACTTTGAATACATTAAACATCCTTTATTCAATGACCCTGAATATGGAGGCAATTCGATTTTACGTGGTACAACATTTACCAAATACAAACAATTTGTACATAATTGCTTTAAAATACTGCCCCGTCAGGCTCTTCATGCCAGAACACTCGAATTTCAACATCCTGAGAGCAATGAAATCCTCTCATTCGAAACCCAATTACCGGATGACATGCACCAGGTAATCGAAAAATGGAGACAATACACTCTACACACATAATGCTTCCTATCTCATTCAACCCTAATCTATTCAATCTTCGCACGTCAACCAAATTTCTTTTTTCCTGCAGAACAAAGCATGATTTTTATTAATTTGCACACAATTATTCAGTCAAACCTTTTAACAAATGAACAAAAAAAACATAGCATTATTAACAGGCGGTAGTTCGTCAGAAATTGTCATCTCACTCCAAAGTGCAGAACAGCTCAGTCAGATGATTGACAAAGACCTATTCAATGTATACATCATAAGCATAGGCCCCGACAAATGGGAAGGCAAAGGAGGTGATATTGAAGGAGTTAGCATTGATAAAAATGACTTCAGCCTTACGACAGGCGGAAAAAAAATTACCTTTGACTGCATATTTATATCCATTCACGGAACCCCTGGAGAAGATGGTAAGTTACAGGGATATTTTGACATGTTGAATATTCCATATACAACCTCAGACCATTGCTCGTCTGCATTGACATTTAACAAGTACATCTGTAAAAACTATTTAAAACCATATCATATTCCATCTTCCAGAACCATTTTATTAAGGCAGCATGAACCTGTTGAAACAGAAAAAATCTTACAGGAAACAGGCCTTCCGTGTTTTGTAAAACCAAATAAAGGTGGTTCGAGCTTTGGAATATCAAAGGTTAGCAATAAAGAAAACCTGACCACAGCTATTCATGATGCGTTCAAAGAAGATGATGAAGTACTCATAGAAGAGTATCTCGAAGGCAAAGAACTAACATGCGGAGTTGCTAAAATTGGTAAAAAACTTGAAACATTTCCTGTTACTGAAATCGTCAGCAAAAAAGACTTTTTTGATTTTGAAGCCAAATACACAGACGGCATGGCCGAAGAAATAACACCTGCACGCATACCGGAAAAAACAGAACATGAATGCAAGGTAATGTCATCTTTGATATACAATATATTCAATTGCAAAGGAGTTGTGCGGATAGATTACATCCTGAAAAACGATATGTTATATTTTCTGGAATTGAATTCCGTACCGGGCATGAGTAAGAACAGTGTTATTCCACAGCAAATAAGAGCTGCAGGGCTCTCTCCTACTGCTTTTTTTACCCGTTTGATCAACGATTGCATTGAAAACTTTACTGTCACAAAAAAATAGAAGCAATGGAAAGCAGAATATTTTTTTATTTTTGCATTTTAAAAAAACTGTAAAAACACTTTATATGAACCGCATTCTTGACAAAGAGTTTCTTTCCGAAAATGTTTTCAAAATGGTCGTTGAGGCACCTTACATTGCAAAAAACAGAAAAGCCGGCCATTTTATTATTTTAAGATTAGATGATAAAGGGGAACGGGTTCCATTAACCATTGCAGATGCAGACCCGAAAAACGGGAGCATCACATTGATCGTGCAAATAGTTGGTGTTACTTCTCATAAACTATCGCTTCTAAATAAAGGCGATAATATACATGACTTATTAGGCCCGTTAGGCAAAGCCACACATATTCACAATGCAGGGCATGTTATATGTGCCGGTGGCGGTGTAGGAATAGCACCATTGCTTCCCATTGTAAGAGCCTTTAAAGAAGCCGGAAACACTGTTCATACGGTTCTTGCTGCACGCTCTAAAAACCTCATCATACTTGAAGAAGAAATGAAAGCATCTTCCGATGAGCTCATAATCATGACCGATGATGGATCTTACGGACAGAAAGGGCTCGTTACCAAGGGAATGGAAGAAATATTAAATAAAAATGTTATAGACCTGGGCATTGTAATCGGACCTGCAATCATGATGAAATTTGCCGCAGAAACAACAAAAAAATATAATGTTCCTACTATGGCCAGCCTTAATACCATTATGGTAGACGGCACCGGAATGTGTGGATGCTGCCGGGTAACAGTAGACGGCCAGACTAAATTTGTATGCGTTGACGGGCCTGAATTTGATGCATCCAAAATAGATTTTGACGAATTACTCAACCGCCTGCGAGCATATGATGAACAGGAAAGAGCACAATATGAAAAATATTTACAAAAAATAAACATTACAGATGAAGGATAAAATAGAATTTTTGAAGGAACAACGAAATGAACCCTGGAGAGTTGAACTCAGAAAAAAAATCCCGAACAAAGAGAAAACCACCAGGCCTCGTGTTAAAATGCCTGAAAATGAGCCGAATATAAGAAACAAAAGCTATATAGAAGTAAACAAAGGATTATCTGAAGAACAGGCTATACAAGAAGCCGAACGTTGTCTGGATTGTGTAAATCCCACGTGTATTAGCGGATGTCCTGTGGAAATAAACATACCAAAATTCATTAAAAAAATTGAGATCAAAGATTTTCATGGTGCTGCAAAAGTCCTCAAAGAAACCAATTCCCTTCCTGCTGTATGTGGTAGAGTATGTCCACAGGAAGTACAATGCGAAGCAGCATGTTTTTATAATCAAAAATTAAAAAAACAACCCATTGCTATTGGCCACCTTGAGCGTTTTGCTGCAGATTTTGAACGAAACAGTGGAAAAATACATGTCCCTGAAATTGCCAAAAACAACGGAATAAAAATAGCTGTGATCGGATCCGGGCCGGCAGGATTAACCACAGCCGGAGAATTGGCTAAAGTAGGTTACCAGGTGACTATTTTCGAAGCGCTCCATGAAATCGGAGGAGTACTTAAATACGGCATTCCGGAATTCAGGCTTCCGAACGATATTGTAGACCAGGAAATTGAAATCCTCAGAAAAATGGGGGTACAATTTATTCCAAATTTCATTGTTGGCAAAACCGCTACCTTCGAAGACCTTAAAAAAGAAGGCTATAAAGCATTCTTCGCAGGCAGTGGAGCCGGATTGCCCCGTTTTATGAATATACCGGGCGAAAATTACTCCGGCATATTCTCTGCCAATGAATATTTGACCCGTATAAATTTAATGAAAGCTGCCAACAGCGAATATGACACACCGATTATAAGTGGGAAAAATGTAGCTGTGATTGGTGGAGGAAATACAGCCATGGACTCGGTAAGAACAGCCAAGAGGCTGGGTGCCGACAGAGCCATGATCTTTTACCGCCGGTCTATTGAAGAAATGCCTGCACGTGTTGAAGAAATTGAACATGCCAAAGAAGAAGGTGTTGAATTTCATAACCTATGTAACCCTTTGGAATACTTTGGAAATGAAAAAGGTTTTGTGAAGCAAATGAAAGTTCAGCAAATGAAACTTGGTGAACCTGACAGCTCGGGCAGAAGAAGGCCGGTACCTGTTGAAGGTTCTGAATTTATTGTAGACGTTGATACAGTGGTAGTAAGCATAGGAGTATCCCCTAACCCATTAATTCCTTCGAGCCTTCCAGAACTGGAAGTCACCAAATGGCAAACCATCAAAGTCAATAATGAAACCATGCAAACATCATTAAAAGACATGTTTGCAGGAGGTGACATTGTGCGGGGTGGTGCTACGGTAATCCTTGCTATGGGTGATGGTCGCGGAGCAGCACAAGGAATTGATGCATATATTAAAAACAATACATAAATCATATAGCTAATCAATATATTCAATCAGTTCATACCGGTTTTCTTTTACCAGTTTTAGATACACACCATGAAACAAGCCATACAAATAGCATCTCTGATCATCTTTACATTATGCCTGCAAAACACAATACAAGGGCAAGAATGCTATGAAAATCAAAACAGGAAGAGCCAATATACAATTCATGGAGCATTTTTCGCCCCCATTGCTTTGGAAAGCAATATGGAGTTGCTACCCGGACTAAAAGGCGGAGTAGGAAAAGTATTGCACAGAAAGGTTCGGGCCAAAGAAAAAGGAAATAATGATTTTTCTGTTTCAGAAACCATTCTTCTGGCAAATGTTGATTTTGGTTTTTTTCAGGGCAATTTCACCAATCTTTTGTTAAAAGGAAATTGTGCATATATATACAGATTCAGCAAACATATATTTTGTGAAGCTAACCTTGGAATCGGACTGGCCAGGACATTCGACTTCTTCAATTACGATGAATCCATAAAATGGCACCAGGGCGACTTTTATCTCTTTCCTTCAGCAAATATCGGACTCGGTTATATGGGCAAAATCGTCAACAGAACCACCTTATTCCGGCTAAAACCCGGGATGTTATATTTTTTACCTGCACACAATCTAATCGGTCGTTACGGACCCGTTTGGGAATTTGAGGTGACTTATTTTTTGAATAAACGATAGAAAAATCTTGGCTCTATTCTAAATATCGATTTTTTTTGAAAAAAACAACAATCTATGATATTGAACATAGAGATTAAACTCAAAATCCAAAATATAAAAAACCATATAACCCCGAAATATCAAAAGATATACGAGAATCAGAAGAGATTATTAGTGTCCGTCTATTTTCTAACATCAATCGTTCCCCTTATATTCAAACCAACCAAAATCGGCAAATTTCTTTTCTCCACTTACATCCTGACAACAGATGCCTGTAAAAGCACCTGTAAAGGCCGGCCTGTCGTGTAGTCCTCCTTTTCTAACATAATCATCGGACAAAATGCCGGCATCATGCTCCTCAGCTATCTTTTTCATATTGGCCTCATCATAACCATAATAAAATTGTAATGCTTCATTTTTCATTTCACCTTTTAATATGATGTGTCCGGTTGGTTTGAGCACAATTGGTTTAAAGGGTATTTCGGTAAATGATCCATTATCGTTTGCTAACAATTGTATCACACGCTCTTGGGTTTTCTCATCATATGTAACATGTAAATAATAAAAGTGCATGGTGTTGTAATAAAACACGAGGCCGGCCATTTGTTGAAATGACTGCGGATCGAATTCAAGAATGGTGGAAGCAGAAACCTCAAAGTGTTGAACACGCCGGGCAATAAGGCTTTGGTCGAACAATGAGCACAATGATTCACGGCCATATAAACGAAGGTAACCAGGGCGTTTGCTTAATGTGCACCACTCTTCTGTAATTGGCACCCGTAATGCATTAAATTCCATATCCAATTCCGGTTTATCAAAATATGTTCGTTCCGGCTGTTTGGGCCATTGTTTTTCGGGCATTCCGGGTGCTTCTATCTCCAATACCGGCTCATTTCCTTCCTGATTAAGGTGTAGCCATCCATCATCTCTCCATTCAACCTGCTGCAGGATGGTTTCTCTTCCTAAAATGCAATTTCCCATTTGAGTAACCGGACGTGATGCCAAAGCAGCCAGATACCATTGTCCGTTTTGTGTCTCCACTAAACTGGCATGACCGGCTTTTTGCAAGGCAAGTTCAGGATTGTTTTTGGATGTCAAAACAGGGTTGTGGGGACAGCTTTCATACGGGCCATCAACATTTCTTGAGCGTGCCATTACCACGGCATGATTGTATTCTGTTCCTCCTTCGGCGCACATCAAATAATAAACCCCATCTTTCTTATAAATATGCGGGCCTTCGGTAAGGCCCAGTTCTGTTCCCTCCCAGATAAGTTTTCTTTCACCTTTTAGTTTTTGGTTTTCAACATCGTATTCCTGAATAACAATGCCACCGAATAATTCACCACCTCTGTGATCTACCAGCAAACCCACGAACCATTTTCTTCCGTCATCATCATGAAACATAGATGGGTCAAATCCAATACTGTTTAAATAGATAGGGTCTGACCATTCACCTTCGGCATCTTTGGCTGTAACCAAATAATTATGAGTATCCTTCCATATTCCGTCAAATGTTTTCACATCTGTATAAATCAAATAAAAAAG
>CAZJWE010000068.1:0-16816 GCA_964549265.1 uncultured Bacteroidales bacterium
GAATCCCAAATAAATCTCAAATTTAAAATTCAAAACTGTTGGTGCTGCATGATTAACCCAACAACTAAACACAACATCACATATCCCTGACAAAAATATAGCACAAACTTTTTTTCTAAAAAAAAGTTAAAAAACAGGGCAACGCCCTGTCCAAACAAAGCACTAACCCATTGCTCTGAAAGAGCAAAAGCCAATGTTGTTTTTTTCAAATCAATCGTTATTTGGAACATTGAAAGATTAGGGAGATAAATGAAACCAAGGCTTCAGGCATCTTCAAGTGTTTTTTAACCAGAAATTTAAGACGGTATTGAAAATTTTTATATATTGCAAAAAAAAATAATTATTTCTTTTAAAATTAAGAATTATAGTATTGTCGAAATCTAAAAAAATTATACCATGAAAAGAATAGCATTTTATTTAACCTCCGTATTAATATTGTCATTAGCATTCTGTGCATGCAGTAAAGATGATAATGACGATGATGATAACAATGATAGTGGAAACAATAATGAATCATCTTATGTAAGTTTTACAATGGATGATACTACCTATACATTGAATAATGTAGTTCCTGTTGTAGTGAGCGACTCCTATATTCAGCTTACTGCTACCGGGAAGGATGATAATGATGATGATGTGCAATTGCAAATACATGTAGATTCTTCAGCTGAAATGACCTATGATGCAGGCCATGTGATATTCGATATAGACGTTTACAGTGTTGATAGCTCATTACATAAGAATTATGGAGCAGATATAAACCTTACTTTTACAGAGACATCTACCAATCTTGAAGGTACTTTTTCAGGCACGTTTGTGAAAAAATATACTGCAGATCCACCAACAAAAGAAGTCACAAATGGAGTGATCTTTGTAAAAAGCGATGAAATTTTAAGGTATTAGCTTTTTGTATAAGTCATGGCCTTAATTCATTTCAGGTGAAGAAAGCATAAATGAATCATTGTTTAAGTAATTTCTTTATCTGCCAAAATAAATTGGAGATAAACAATTAATAAAATTAAAAAAATAAACGAATGAAGTTTATTAAGCTTATAAACACATTGTTTCTTATCGTAATATGTACAGAAAGCATGTCTGGCCAAGGTGTTCCGGAAACTATGAAAGCATTGTACATGAAAGATTATGATAAAGCCAAAGAAATTATCGAAAGCGGGATAGACGTAAATCAAAAGGAACGTGGAAGTTATCTTCTTCATGTTGCATGTTATCGTGGAAACTATGAAATTGTAAAGTTGTTATTGGAGAAAGATGCAGATGTACATGCTATTGCCGGAGACGGTAGTACTGCATTAATACAGGCAGGACGGGGAGACGAAACGGGAAAGATCATTCAATTATTAATTACCAAAGGAGCAGATGTAAATGCAAAGGATAAAAATGGAACCACTGCATTCATCAAAGCCATTTTTAATGTCTGTGCATCAAAAGAAAAGCAATCTTTAACTCCCCTGGAAGTCCTTCTGGATAATGGGGCAAAAATTGACTATTCTCCTCCTGAAGAGGGATCAAAACGTTACTCTCCTTTAATGGTTGCGATCAATTGGGATAAATATGAATTAGTTCAATTTCTTGTAAATAAAGGCGCTGATGTCAATTATTCTGCTACTGACGGGACAACTCCATTAATGGTTGCATGCAAAAAAGGAAACCTCGAAATTGTTAAATTTTTAATAAATGCTGCTGATGCAAAAAAAGATATTTCTCGAGACAACAATGAAACGGCATTGCAAATCGCTGAAAAAGAGGATCATAAAGAAATTATTGAATATTTAAAGAAGTAAAATTGTTGCTTCTTTTATAATAATTTAGGATAAAATATTACTTTTGTAAAAACAAACCAAAGGGGTGCCATATAAACGGCTGAGATCAGACCCTTAGAACCTGGGCAAGTAATGTTGCCAAGGAATTTGTCTCACGAGTTTATATCCCTGTAAAATATTTGTAACATGAACATATACTGTAATGGTGAATTAATTACAGCTGAACCCAATGTGTCTCTTTATGATGTATTGGCTATGAAAGCACTCGATCAGAAAAAAGGGATAGCTGTTGCTCTTAATAAAACTGTAATCAAAAAAGATGAATGGAAAGCATGCGCATTAAAAGAAAATGATAAAATCCTTGTCATTTCTGCAACAAAAGGAGGGTGAAAGCCTTTTTTATGCATGTTAAAACATAAAAATAAACTCATGGTACTGCGAATACTGTCATACCCAACATATTTTGATGAGGAGTATAAAGTCATTACATCATTGATGGAACGGCATGATTTTATTTTTCATTTACGAAAACCAGGTGCCTCAGTAGAACAGTACAATGAGTATTTAAAAAGTATTCCTTCAGCTTTGCATTACCGGATTGTATTACACGATGCGTTTGAACTGAAAGACATGTATGCATTGAACGGGCTTCATTTTTCCGGGAAAAACAGATCAAAAGCTTTTTATCTCAATTTCAACGGAAGAAAAAGCACCTCCTGTCACTCTATAGAAGAAGCAAAACAGCTGGATGGGGTTTTTGATGATATTCTTTTAAGCCCTCTGTTTCCGAGCATCTCAAAACAAGGATACAGGGGTGAATTAAAGATGCAAGAGGTAAAGCTTTTTTTAAAACAGGGTCGTCAATCCAATATTATTGCACTGGGGGGTATTGACCAGTATACAATCAATGATCTGAACGATTATTTATTTGACGGAATAGCTGTATTGGGGGCAATATGGACAACGAACCCCGGCAATGAGAATGTCATGCATAAAAATATTGATCAGATCATTAAAAATATTTAACCACTAAAATAAGGGTAGTACCAAAAATATAAATGTGTGTATGACAAAATAAATTCATTAACAAGCAAATAGAGTAATTTTTTTTGTTTTTTTATAGTGCGATTTCATTCTTAATATTATATTTGCATTGTTTTTGTAAAATTACTTTTGAGAAACTTGCTATAAATTCAACAAGAATACAATATCCATGGTGCTTATAGCATTATTATTCTGGATACTCCAAAACTAAAATTTAATCTATGCAACCATTAACCATTGCCAATAAATCATTTCATTCCCGGTTATTCACCGGAACAGGAAAATATAGCTCTAATGAAACCATGCAGGATGCGATCAAAGCATCCGGGACGGAACTTGTAACAGTGGCATTAAAGCGAATAGACATATCTGATAGCGAAGATGATATGCTGAATCACCTGGATTTGTCCGGAGTACATTTATTACCCAATACATCCGGGGTGCGTACTGCTAAAGAAGCAGTTTTTGCAGCAGAACTTGCTAGGGAAGCGCTTGAGACCAATTGGCTTAAACTCGAGATTCATCCGGATCCGAAATATTTATTGCCGGATGGAGAAGAAACACTTGCAGCAACCAACGAATTGGTTAAACTTGGATTTCATGTGTTGCCTTACATTCAGGCCGATCCGGTATTATGTAAACATTTGGAAGAAGCAGGTGCTTCGGCAGTCATGCCTCTGGGATCGCCCATTGGATCCAATAAAGGATTGCAAACATTGGAATTCCTTCATATCATCATTGAACAAAGTAATGTCCCGGTAGTGGTTGATGCAGGCATTGGAAGTCCTTCGCATGCAGCACAGGCCATGGAAATAGGTGCCGATGCCGTACTTATCAATACTGCCATTGCTGTTTCGCCACAGCCAATTCAAATGGCTGAGGCATTTAAAAAAGCCGTAGAAGCCGGCCGGATGGCCTTTGAAGCAAAGTTGGCCGAAGAATCCGAAGTAGCACATGCTACCAGCCCGCTTACCTCTTTTTTAGAACAATAATGGGGGAGGTATAATGTTATTCTTTCAAAAAGAGTAATTTTATTATATTAGAACAAAAGAAGATCAGGATACCAGACTGAATCATTAACAAAGAACAAAGAAAATAATCATGAATAAATTTTACCAAGAATTAAAAACACACGATTGGAATGATGTATTAAACCAGGTATATTCCAAAACAGAAGTGGATGTAAAGCAGGCATTAACGAAAGAACGGTTGAATATTCATGATTTTCAGTCATTGATTTCACCGGCAGCAGAACCCTATCTTGAAATAATGGCACAGAAAAGCATGCATATCACTCAAAAACGGTTTGGTAAAACCATTCAAATGTACATTCCATTATACTTATCCAATTCATGTACTAATTCATGCGTTTATTGCGGGTTTAACAGAAATAATAAGTTTGAGCGTACTATCTTGGTTCTTAAAGAGGTATTAGAAGAAGCTGCCATCATAAAAAACATGGGATTCAAGCACCTTTTACTGGTCACAGGAGAAGATGAGACACATTGCAGCGCTTCATATATTAAAGAAATAATTGAAGAACTGAATCAGGATTTTTCTCATATTTCCATTGAGGTACAACCACTTGCTATCTCAGAATATAAAGAAATGAAAGAATACGGCTTGAATACAGTATATATTTACCAGGAGACATACAATGAACAACAATATCCTAACTATCACCCTGATGGGAAAAAAGCTAATTTTCAAAATAGATTATCAACCCCCGAACGCATTGGTGAAGCAGGTGTTCATAAAACAGGCCTCGGATGTTTACTTGGTCTGGAAGATTGGCGGGCTGATTCGTTTTTTACAGCACTGCATCTGCAATTTTTAGAAAAACATTACTGGAAAACAAAATATTGTATTTCGTTTCCACGTCTCAGGCCCCATGCCGGTGCTTTTCAGCCGGAGCATCCGGTGACTGAAAAAAATTTGTTGCAATTGATCTGCGCTTACCGTTTGTTCAATGAATATGTTGAAATATCATTGTCAACAAGGGAAAGCCCGACATTCAGAGACCATGCGCTAAAATTAGGTGTTACATCATTTAGTGCAGGCTCTAAAACCAATCCTGGCGGATATAAAAACAATGAAAGCCATTTGGAGCAATTTACTGTTCATGATAACAGGCCGCCATCAGAAATTGCAGAAATGATCCAACAAAACGGATATGAAG
Source organism: uncultured Bacteroidales bacterium (assembly GCA_964549265.1). Classification (GTDB taxonomy): domain Bacteria; phylum Bacteroidota; class Bacteroidia; order Bacteroidales; family JBBRXJ01; genus CAYMKE01. The sequence continues at coordinate 5,005 of CAZJWE010000068.1, forward strand.
TAGTGTGGAAGGACTGGGATTATTATATGCAATTGTAAAGTTGTATGGATAAAAAACAAAAAGAACGTTACAACAGGCACATCATCATCCCGGAAGTGGGGGAGGAAGGCCAGGAAAAAATCCTCAAAGCACGGGTTCTTGTTGTGGGTGCCGGCGGATTGGGAGCGCCTGTTTTGCAATACCTTACAGCTTCGGGCATTGGAAAAATCGGAATCATGGATCCCGATAAGGTGAGCTTATCAAATCTACAGCGGCAAGTCTTATATAAAGAATCGCACATTGGGGCATCGAAGGTTGAGAAAGCATGTGAAGCATTAAACGATTTAAATTCCGACGTACAATTAATTTCTTATCCATCTTCACTCGATGAACACAATGCTGCTGAGATTATTTCATCCTATGATGTTGTTGTTGGTGCCACAGATAATTTCGCCTCCAGAAGGTGCATTGATGAGATTACCAAAAGCCAAAATATACCTTATGTGCACGGGTCTATCGAAGAATTTTCAGGACAAGTGACGGTATTTAATTATAAGGGAGGCCCTTCATATCATGACTTATACCCTGATATACCAGAAGAATCTGATTTGCCTCTGGGAGTAATGGGTGTATTGCCGGGCATCATCGGAAGCCTGCAAGCATGCGAAGTGATTAAAATTATCCTTGGAAAAGGAGAAGTATTATCAGGGAAGTTATTGCTTTATGATGCGTTAGAGGCGAAGTTTGAAGTGCTTGATTTGATAATTTGATAATGATTTGATGCGGTGAATGGGTGATGAGGAAGAGTGATCACAATTCAAAGTTTTTTTCTTATTTTAAACATATAAATTCGTTGATGCGATGTAATGATATAAAAATATAATTTGAATTATTAATTTTGCCATATGATCGCATTGGATAATATATCGGTTGATTTTGGCAGTACCCTTCTTTTTAAAGACATCTCTTTTATCATTAATAAAAAAGATAAAATTGGACTGGTGGGGAAGAATGGCGCCGGTAAGTCAACTCTTTTCAAATTAATCATACAAGAAATGAATCCGACTTCAGGGAACATTTCTATACCCAATGGAATTAATATCGGGTATCTTCCACAGTTTATGGAAGTTGATAATACCCATACCCTTAAAGAAGAGGTAAAAAAGGCATTTTCTGAAATAGAACAATTGCATTCCAACATTCAACATTTGTCAAATGAATTGGCAAATCGTACAGATTATGAATCTCCCGGCTATCTGGCTCTTGCCGATAAACTTTCGGATTTAAGCGAACAGCTTAACATGCTTGGTGCCGATACCATGGACGCCGACATAGAACGGTGCCTGTTGGGATTGGGATTTAAAAAAGAGGATATGGAACGATCGACTTCTGAGTTTAGCGGAGGTTGGAGAATGCGTGTTGAAATAGCTAAGCTGTTGCTTAAAAAGCCCGAAGTATTATTATTGGATGAGCCTACCAATCATTTGGACATTGAATCCATACAATGGCTGGAAGAATTTTTGAGTAATTATTATGGTGCAGTACTCATCATATCGCACGACAGAGCGTTTTTGGATAATGTGACAAAACGGACCATAGAACTGGTAAAAGGCAGGTCTTATGATTACCCTATGCATTACTCTAAATTTGTACAGGCCCGGAAAGAACGAATAAAAATGCAGCAGGCTGCATATGCCAACCAACAGCGGGAAATCGAAAAATCTGAAGAGTTTATTGAAAAATTCAGATACAAAGCAACAAAAGCAGTACAGGTACAACAAAAAATCAGACAGCTCGAAAAAATAGACCGGATTGAAATTGATGATGAAGAAACCAGTGAAATAAAATTACGTTTTCCACCTGCTCCACGTTCGGTCAAAACAGTCGCAAAACTGGAACACCTCACCAAAAAGTATGATGAACAGTTGGTTTTAAAAGATATAGATTTAACCATTGACCGCGGCGACCAGTTGGCGTTTGTAGGAAGAAACGGCGAAGGAAAAACCACCCTTATAAAAGTCATTATGAATGAAACGGATTTTAACGGGCATTATGAAATAGGTGAAAATGTGTCTATTGGATATTATGCACAAAACCAGGATGAGTTGCTCGATAAATCCAAAACCGTGTTTGAAACTATAGATGACGTAGCAGTAGGTGATATTCGGCATAAAATCCGGACAATCCTTGGGTCATTTTTATTTAGCGGTGAAGATATTGATAAAAAAGTAAGCGTGCTCTCCGGGGGTGAATGTTCGCGCCTGGCATTGGCCACTCTATTGCTCAGGCCATACAACCTGCTGATCCTTGATGAACCTACAAACCATCTTGACATGCGTTCGAAAGACATATTAAAGCAGGCCCTGTTGGAATATGATGGCACATTGATTTTGGTGTCGCATGACCGGGACTTTTTAAGCGGGCTCACCAACAAAATTTATGAGTTCAAGAATCACAAGATTCGTGAAACCATTGGCGATGTAAATGATTTTTTAAGAAAGAAGAAAATAGAACATTTGAATGAGCTCGAAAAAAAGCAAGTACAGGAGAAAAAAGGAATTGGCAGACAGGACAAAGCAACCAATAAACAAGCCTATGAGCAACGCAAAAAGAAAAACAATGAATGCCGTAAATTAGAAAAAGAAATCAGGGAATGTGAAGCGAAGATTGAACAACTGGAAACGGAGATGGAAGAGATGAACCATCTGTTATCTGATCCAAAACAAATTTGTATGGATGGTAATATATTTGACCGGTATAAGCAAAAAGAAGACGAGCTGGCCTCAAAAATGTCCCGGTGGGAACAATTGAATGTTCAGTATGAAAAAATGATGGAAGCAGGATGATCGTTTACAATAATGGTACTACCCTTATTTTAGTGGTTAAATATTTTTACAAAATATAAAATACTGTTTAAATATAGTTGTAAATGTGGTTGAAATATGGTTTAAATGTTGCTCATTTTCACCGATCGTTTTTTTTGCCTTTTTCGAAATATTTTCAAATGCATCCTTCTATTTTCCATTTTGCAGTATCATTCATTTGTCCTGTCATAGTTGACCCTTTTTGAACAACGGTACCTTCTCCAATAAAAATATAATCAATATTTGATGTTTTTAATAATGCAGCATGGCCTTTGTATTTGATTTCCTGGAGACCGCTTCCATTGGCTTTTTCTTTAACATATTCATCAATGCTGGAGTGGTCATAATGAATTTTATATAAGCCATTGATAAGGCTGGCATCGAATTTTTCAGCAGTAGTGTTTTGATTGGTTTGTTGCACACAAGAAGACATAAAGAAAAACAATTAAATCTACAGGTGGCTTAATATTTCTTTCAGCTTAGCAATTTCATTTTTATTTCCCAGCACAAAAATTTTGTCTTCTCCTGTTAAAACAGTCTCAGGAGCCGGGTTGATAACAAATGTCTGATCTTCTTTTTTGATGCCGATCACATTCACACCGCTTTCATTTCGTATGTCAAGCTCTTCTATGGTTTTTCCTTCAAGCATGGGAGAGAATTTTTCGCAAAATACTTCTTCAAGAAATACACTGCCGGTTGCCTGCATGAGCACATACTCAATGAATTCGATGACCTCCGGTTGGGTGACCAGTTTAGCCATCCTGCGTCCACCAATACGGTTGGGCATGATCACATTATTGGCGCCTGCACTTTTTAATTTATTATCCGAATTATCATCCGATGCCCTGCTGATAATCTGTAATTTAGGATTAAGCTCGCGGGCAGACAATACAACAAATAAATTGTCTGCATCTGCCGGCAGGGTTGTAATTAAAGACTGTGCATGTTGTATGTTTGCTAAATTCAATGTTTCATCCTGTGTAGCATCGCCTTCTACTACAAATTGTTCACCGCTTTCTCTAATCATTTCAACCGTTTCTCTATGGTTTTCTATGATGATGATCGGAACATTATGTTCCTCAAGTTCTTTTACTGCTTGCGCGCCATTTCGTCCGTATCCGCATACAATGACGTGGTTTTTGAGTTTATCAATGTGTTTTTTCATACGTCTTTCTTTAAAATAGTTAGATGAAACACCTTCTACAATAAATCGTGTTAAAGTGGTAATAGCATAAGCAAAGATCCCAAAGCTGAATATGATTAACCCTGCTGTAAACCACATCCCTGTTGATGACAATGGCCTTACTTCCCGGAATCCAACCGTGGCCATGGTGATGATGGTCATGTAAAAGGCTTCACTAAAAGTAAATCCTTCTACAACCATGTATCCGGTTGTACCAATCCCAATGATTAACACCAATAATCCCAAGCCTATATACAATGCCAGGTAGCTCTCTTTTTTCTTTTTTGGTGGCATTAGTGTTTTGAAATTATTTGGTTACCGATTTGACAATCAAGGCATCTCTTTTGATTGCAATACACATTTTTGAGTTGTAGCAGTGCCTGTGATTGCAGGGCATTTTCAGGGATCAGGCCAAGCTCCTTCCATCCGTTGATGATATGATTTTGTTCGGCCTTAATATATTCTAAAAATTTTAATGCCCGGTCTTTGTATGGTTGATTGTCTTTTACTTTTCCATATACAAATAAAAAAGGGATGATGGTGTTGATCAGCAATGTATTGATTGCGGCATCTCCCAGTTTTTTGATGCGTTTTGCCGATGTTCTGCCAAAAGTATAATGAGTATCCCAGTAAGAAGAAGCTGTTACTGAGAGAAGTTTTTTGAGTTCATCCACATTGGTTGTCTCAAGGATTTTAGAAAAGAGCTTTGATGAAGAATAGATCAATGATGCAAATTGTGCTATCCGGATGGTAGGGAAATTTGATGGCCTGAGCCGTAAAAATTTCCATAAATGACTTTCCATGGGTTTTAAATTGAATTTGTTTTGAAGAAAAGCATATTCTCTTTGCAATGCATTAATATAGTCGTCTTCATATTCTGTACTATTGAGCAATCCGGACTGTCCGAAAAGCAATGCTTCGATTTGAAGAAGGTTGTTTTTATGCTTGGCGAGGTATTGGAGAGGGATTGATTTCACAAGCATCTCGAAGGGCTGTGCATTGAGTTTAAACCCAAAATTGTGTCCTATACGCTGATAAAACGTCTCTTCCCAGTTGTTTTTATTTTGTTTGAAATGCCTGATAATTTCCACCGCTTTTGATTCCAGCCGTTCAACCATTAGTTTTTCAAGCCAGTAGCGGACAATGAATGAATTGACAACATTGATTCTGTGCTCACAACTGATCCAATGACGGCTGTTGAGAAGTTCTGTATAATTATTGTAATATTTGGGATCGTATATAAGTGTAAATGTAGGAATGGGTTCGCCATTTGTGCGTTTAACCGGTTTGTCATGATTGGCAACAGCCTGAATGATCACATTGTCATAGGCTTTGTCATGATGATGGCCGTGCTTTTCCCAGTCAGAGCTGTTAACGTGTATCTCTACATTACCGGCCCAAAGTACCCTGCCAATTTTAATTTTTACATTTGTGAAATCAGGGCCTGCATTTGTATTATGTTCTCCGGAATGGATAATCTCTATTTTTTCACCATTATCCAGCACATTTGAAGAGCTGTCGAACAACCCGTATTTCCAAACATATTGTAAAAATTTTTCGTTCATATGTTTATCGTTTAAACTGTAGAGAACGCAATGATTTTTCGCAAAATAATTAGTGTTTGTCTCTTATGTTATACTTTCTCAAAGTGTAACTTTTTATGCTGAACAGGTCTAAAGTCCAATTTGACTACGCCATGCTTCTCCTTCATACCCGGTTCTTTGTAGATGTTCAATATTCAAACCCTCAGATAATCTTGTACTCTTGTAAATATTGCTTCATTTCCTGCTGTATTTCCATTGCATTTTTTCTTGCAGCCTCGTCAAAAGAGTTATCGTCAGATGCAAAAATAATAGATCTTGAAGAATTTACAAGTAAGCCACAATGTTTGTTCATTCCATGTTTTACAACATCTTTAAGAGTTCCACCTTGAGCTCCCACACCGGGTATTAATAAAAAGTTTTGTGGGGCAATATCCCTGATCTCTTTAAGCTGTTCTGCTCTTGTAGCCCCCACTACATACATCATATTTTCGTGTGTGCCCCATTCCCTGCTTTGAATAATGACGTTTTCAAACAAGCGTTTCCCATCGTTTCCTGAGATGTATTGAAAATTATCTGCTCCGACATTAGAGGTTAGTGCTAATAAGATTACCCACTTATCATTGTATTCGAGAAACGGGCCTACGGAGTCTGAACCCATATAAGGAGCCACAGTGATTGCATGGGCATTGAGCTTATGGAAAAAAGCCTCTGCATATTTTCGTGAGGTATTGCCGATGTCTCCACGTTTGGCATCCGCTATAATGAATATCTCCGGATATGTTGTACGAATGTATTGAATGGTATGGCCAAGGATGTCCCATCCTTCAGCACCCATCGCCTCATAAAAGGCGGTATTGATTTTATAAGCCACAGCCAGGTCGTGTGTGGCATCAATGATGCGCTTGTTGAATTCAAGAACAGGCTGTCTTGATGCATCCAAAACAGACGGTATCTTATGATGGTCGGAATCAAGGCCAACGCATAAAAACGACTGTTTTGACCTGATTGTTTTTACAAGATCGTTGTAGTTCACGTAGTTATTTTTTTAATGAATACTTTTAATTAATTGTTTATATTGTTTTTAAAGTTTTGAAAGAATTGCTTATGCATAAAGGGATGGGCTTTTCTTCTTTCCCTATATCCCTTTGCAGTTCTTTAGACTCATCACTCTGTATTCACTTCATTCAGTTTTTCAGCATTTTCAGCCACCTGTAATTCGTCAATGATCTGTTGGATATTGCCATCTATGATGTTTTGTAAATTATACAACGTCAGGTTGATACGGTGATCTGTCATCCTGCCTTGTGGAAAATTATAAGTTCTGATCTTAGCAGACCTGTCACCCGAAGAGACCATTGTTTTTCGTTTTGCTGCTTCTTCATCAAGTCTTTTTTGGTATTCCAGGTTGTAAATCCGCGTTTTAAGCTCAGACATGGCTTTGTTGAGGTTTTTGATCTGGGATTTTTCATCCTGGCAGGTTACCACAATGCCTGTTGGAATATGGGTCAGGCGTATGGCTGAATAAGTTGTGTTTACAGACTGCCCGCCCGGTCCGGAAGAACAATAGGTGTCTTTTCTCACATCTTCGTCTTTCAGCTCTACTTCAAATTCGTCTGCTTCCGGGAGCACCGCTACGGTGGCAGCAGAGGTATGCACCCGCCCCTGGGTTTCAGTTTGGGGTACACGCTGTACACGGTGAACTCCCGATTCATATTTCATAGTCCCGTAAACATGATCGCCCGATACTTTCATGATTACCTCTTTGAAACCACCTGAGGAGCCTTCTGTAACACTGGTGACTTCAATTTTCCATTTTTTTCCTTCTGCAAATTTTGTATACATCCTGTAAAGGTCGCCTGCAAAAATACTTGCTTCATCGCCACCTGTTCCAGCCCTGATTTCAAGGATGGCATTGCGCTCATCTTCTGGGTCTTTGGGTATTAATAATTGCTTGATTGTCGTTTCAATGGTTTTTACATTCTGATGAAGCTCTTCGAGTTCTTGTTTAGCCATGCCTTTCAGCTCTTCGTCTTCTTCCTCATTCAAAATGTTTTGTGCAGATCCAATTTTTTCAAGTATGTCTTTGTATTGATTGTACTTTTCAATGAGTGGAGTCAGGTCTTTGTATTCTTTATTCAGTTTTACATACTGTTCCATGTCAGCAATTACTTCAGGATCGCTGATTAAATTTGTCAAATCTTCATATCTTTTTTTTACTTCACCAAGTTTTTCAAAAAGTGTGTTTTTTTCCATGTTTTAACTTGTTCTATGTTATTTTTGATAAACAAACTCACCATATTTGCTTTTTATTGTAAGCTTTTTATTTTCTGATTGTTCGCACCTTCCAATTATGTTGGCTTGCATGCCAAATGACTCAGCAATTTTTATGCAATTCATTGCAATTGCTTTATCCGGCAGGTATAATTCCATGCGGTGTCCCATGTTGAACACTTTGTACATTTCCTGCCATGAAGTACCCGAAGCTTTCTGAATGATTTCAAATAATGGCGGCGTTTCAAAAAGATCGTCTTTTATGACATGGAGGTTGTTTACAAAATTCATCACTTTTGTCTGGGCGCCTCCCGAACAATGAATGATTCCATGAACAGATGCACGGTAATTGGCTAATATTTTTTTTATGACCGGGGCATACGTTCTTGTGGGAGACAATACAAGTTTCCCTGCATCTGTATCCAGGCCTTCAACTGTGTCTGTCAGTCCGTAATGGCCCTGGTAAACCAGGGAATCATCCAGATTGTTGTCATAACTTTCAGGATATTGTTCGGCCAATGTATGATAAAAGATGTCATGACGTGCAGATGTCAGTCCATTGCTTCCAATGCCACTGTTGTATTCGTCTTCGTAATTGGTTTGTCCGAATGATGCCAGGCCAACGATGATGTCTCCACTGCTGATGTTGTTATTGACAATCAGGTCTGAGCGTTTCATGCGGCATGTTGCATTGGCATCAACAATGACTGTTTTAACCAGGTCTCCTACATCAGCTGTCTCACCTCCTGCAAAATGGATATTGAGGCCCAGGCTTCTGAGTTGTTCCAAAAAATCTTCTGTCCCCTTGATGATCTCAGAGATCACCTCTCCCGGTACCAGGTTTTTATTTCTTCCCAGTGTAGAAGTCAGCAGGATATTGTCTGTTGCACCCACACACAGCAGGTCGTCAATATTCATGACAATAGCATCCTGTGCAATACCACGCCAAACAGATACATCGCCCGTTTCTTTCCAATACATATAAGCGAGTGATGATTTGGTTCCGGCTCCGTCGGCATGCATGATATTGCAATACCGATCATCCTGTCCGACAATATCAGGCAATATTTTACAAAAGGCTTGCGGATACAAGCCTTTATCAATATGTTTTACTGCATTGGCCACATCTTCTTTTGAAGCGGATACACCTCTGCGGTTGTAAAAATCTGTTCCTGGCATGTTCTCTTAGTTATGTATAATAATCAGCTTACAAAGGTAATAAATTATAATCCTGACACATGATAAATTTACAATGTATTCTTTCCGGTCGTTGACTTTAGTATTTGGTAAATTGAGGATTAGGCGAAGAATGAGAAATGCCTGTTTAACCTATCAACCACAAAACAATATAGTATCTATGCATTTTCCTTTATTGCATCCCTGATTTTATTGCTTAGTTCATTGGCAAGTTCTTCATTGTCTTTGAGTAAATTTTTAACAGCATCGCGTCCTTGTCCGAGTTTTGTACTGCCATAGCTGAACCACGAGCCACTTTTGGTAACCACTCCATAGTCAACGCCCATATCAATGATCTCTCCTGTTTTGGAGATGCCTTCGCCATACATAATGTCAAATTCGCACTTACGGAAGGGTGGTGCCATTTTATTTTTAACAATTTTCACACGGGTGCGGTTTCCTGATATTTCTTCTCCGGTTTTGATCTGGCCGATTCTTCTGACATCTACCCTGACGGATGAATAAAATTTGAGGGCATTACCACCGGTTGTGGTTTCCGGGTTTCCAAACATAACCCCGATTTTTTCCCTGAGTTGGTTTATGAAGATACAGCATGTATTGGTTTTGCTTATATTGGAAGAAAGCTTCCGCATGGCCTGAGACATTAGGCGGGCCTGGAGTCCCATGCTCGAATCGCCCATCTCACCTTCAATTTCTGACTTGGGTGTGAGGGCAGCTACAGAGTCAATCACAATAATGTCAATGGCACCCGACCTGATCAGATGGTCTGTGATCTCAAGGGCCTGTTCTCCATTGTCAGGTTGTGAGATAAGCAGGTTTTCCACATCCACACCAAGATTTTGGGCATAAAACCTGTCAAATGCATTTTCTGCATCAATAAAAGCTGCTATCCCTCCCTGGCGCTGAGCCTCAGCAATAGCATGAATTGTGAGCGTGGTTTTACCGGATGATTCAGGACCAAATATTTCCGTTACCCGTCCTTTGGGATACCCTCCAACGCCCAATGCCATGTCCAGTGAAAGAGAACCAGAAGGTACTGTTGGGATATCTTCAATGGCTTTGTCGCCCATTTTCATAATAGCGCCTTTGCCGAAATTTTTGTCTATCTTATCAATGGTAAGCTCTAATGCTTTGAGTTTTTCCTTGTCAATGCTTTTCCCTGCTTGTTGTTTCTGTTCTTGTTTTGCGGTTTTGGTTGCCTGATTTTTCTGGTCACTCATAATCTTTATTTGTTTTTATAGTTATTTATGTAAAAATAAAAACATTAATTATTTTTTTTGTTTTATTTGTGTAAAAATTATTAACATCTTTATAAGTAGTTTTTAATGAACAGAAATTATCAAAAGAAAAAATTTTTCTTATATCTCATTTTTTTTTCTTGCATCATTTGCTGGACACATATCCGGGCAAATCAGACAAATGCATGCACCTGTTTTTTTGATGATGACACCAATCATTCGAATGATTCAACCATAAATGCAGAACAATACCGGGCATCCCTAAAAAAAGCACTGACCAGGCAAAAAGAAATTGATTCATTATCTGTTGTGTTGGATCAAACGTATAAACAATATTATGCCGGTGATAATGTCAGTGAAAAGATGAAGCATAAGCAGGCAATACGTTCTTTGAATAAACAGATTCATTCATTGCAGGAAGATATTTTGCCCTTTTACCAGGCAGCCCGTCATTATGAGAAAGCCATGGATACTTCGCAGGCCGTTGCCGGGATCATGACTGATACATTAAGAAGAAGCCTGTTCAGCATTTCATCGGCCGCTCCAAATAATAAAGGAACCATACAGACAGATGTGGCCTTGCCTTCGGGTCTCACGTACAGAATACAACTGGGCGCTTACAGCAATACAATGGCCACTTCTGATTTTCATGGTATCAGCCCTGTGATGGCTGAAAAAATTCCCGGCAAGCCACTCACCCGTTATTATGCTGGCCTCTTTTTTTCGTACCACCAGGCCAAATCAGCATTGGAAAAAGTGAGGAACAAAGGATTTGAGGATGCATACATTGTATCATATATGGATGGTACTTCTATTCCCCTTGACAGGGCAATAAAAATTGATAGTAAAGGGAAACGGTAAAAAAATTAAAGTATTTAAAAAAGTTGTTGATGAGAACAATATTTTTTAACTTTGTGCCCGTTAAACTAAAGTCCTATTGGAGAGGTGGGAGAGTGGCTTAATCCACCGGTTTGCTAAACCGGCGTACTCTAAAAGGGGTACCGGGGGTTCAAATCCCCCCCTCTCCGCAAAATAGGTTTGGGTGCGGATGAGAATTGGTGTGATTAAATAGAATTTTAGTATGTTTGACTTTGAGAAATTGGATTTGTATCATGTTGTAAGAAATGTAAATGCAGACATTTTTACATTTTTAAATGGTGCAAATTTTGTAGACAGCTTAATAATAGAGCAGTGGAAGAAGGCCACATTAGGAATATTAATGAATTTAGCAGAGGGCACGGGCCGGATTGCTGTCAATGACAAAAAGCAATTTATTACAATGGCCAGGGGCAATGTGAATGAATCGGTTGCTTTGTTGCAGTTGTCAAAAGACCAGAATGCCATTGAAGAAGAAAAATACGAGGAGTTTTATAGCAAGTATGAACAAATTTCCAAGATGCTCCTGGGAATGTTCAGAAGCTATTCAAACAAAAAAGATTAACAACATTTATATTTTCGGGGTATAGCGAAGCCCGGTTATCGCGCCTGCTTTGGGAGCAGGAGATCGCAAGTTCGAATCTTGCTACCCCGACAAAA